>JBEKXR010000506.1:0-4142 GCA_049511935.1 Spirochaetia bacterium
CTGTGGCGATCAAGTACACGACGTCCAATCACACTGTGTCTCTGTGTGCCGGCATAAATAACTCGGCTTGCTACATTTGTGCTACGTGCCAAAGATGAGCCAGAGGATTGCCGCGAGCTCCAAGGTCTTGGATCATGCACATGAACAAAGTGGGGATCATGGTCACCGAGTATCTGCTAAAATGACCAATAGAAGTGGCAAGTTTCATAAGAGCCGAAACCATTGGGCTGCGGTCAGACGAGGAGGACTTTGATGCTTGAGCGTGTTCGATTCGGGCGCACCGGACTCATGGTGACGAAGCTGGCATTCGGCGGGATTCCCATTCAAAGGGTCTCGCGGCAGGATGGCATACAACTCGTCAAGGATACCTTGGAGCTTGGCATCAATTTCATCGACACGGCCCACGGCTACGGGCACAGCGAGGAGCTCATCGGCGAGGCGATACAGACGGTGCCGCGCGACAGCGTTGTCATCGCCACGAAGTCGCCGGCGGCTGACAGGAAGACGCTTCTGGCCGATCTGGATGAAAGCCTTCGACGGCTGCGCACCGATCATGTCGATATCTTCCAGCTCCATAATGTGGGCTCAAGAGAGAAGGTGGCAGCGGTGATGGGCCCGCAGGGCGCATTCGAAGGCATGAGGGAAGGAATTCGCGCCGGCAAGATCCGTTTTCCGGCTTTCAGCACGCACAGCTTGCCCATGGCGAAGGAGATAATCAGGACTGGCTGCTTCGATGCCGTCCAGATTCCGTTCAACTTCGTGGATTGCCAGGCGGCGGAGGAAGTGATTCCGTTCGCTCGACAGGCCGACATGGGTGTCATCGCAATGAAAGCTCTTGGCGGCGGCCTCCTGGAAGACGTGCGGCTCTGCTTTCGATACCTGTTACAGTTTCCCGACGTCGTACCCGATCCTGGAATCGAAACCATATCGCAGCTGCGCGAGATCCTTGAAGTCGCGAAATCGAGGGGCCCGCTTACTGCGGAAGAAATCGAGGCGGCCTTCAAGACGGCGGAAAACTGCGAGGAATGCCGTGAGTGCGTGAAGAGGTGTCCCTATCACCTGGAGATTCCAGCCCTTCTCAAGAGGCAGAGGGGCCTCTGGGATGACTTTCTCAAGACTGGGAGTTGGGCATAGATGACCAGGAGAGCAGCAGCGCTGCCCAGATGTTCTTGGATACAGGCGACCGTGTCATGTCCCGTGGTGGACCGTGGTACTTACCAGAGAAGAAGCCGGCGATTTCCCCGCTTCTGTCTTTCCTGCCATCATTGATTCCGGGTCCACGAGAATGGTAGAATCTGCCCATGTACAAGACCATCAATGAGTTTGTCGACGACTGGACGAAGGAGAGTGCCATCACCCTGAAGGTGCTGCGGGCTCTCACCGATGCCTCGCTAAAGCAGAAATCCGACCCAGCGGGCAATACGCTGGGAAAGCTGTCCTGGGACATGGCCGTGATGCTGGGGGTGACTGGCACCGCCGTAGGGCTTGAGGTGGCGGCACCCGCCAGGGGCACAGAGCCGCTAACCTCGGCCAAGGGTATGGCGGATGCCTACCAGACTGCGGCGCAGTCCATGAGTGAGCAGGCTTCAAAGAAGCTGAAGGACGAACAGCTTGCTTCCGAGGTTTCCCACTATGGAAGGACTCTGCCAGTGGCTACGGTGCTGAATGGACTCATCCGACACCAGATCCACCATCGCGGCCAGATGACGATACTCATGCGCCAAGCAGGAGTGGTCGTGCCGGGCGTCTATGGACCCTCGCGGGAAGAAACCGCAGCGATGCGCGCCAAGCAAAAAGGTTAGTAACCCGCGATTGAAGCTGAAACACAAAACGCGGAAAGCAAGGACCCTGCTTGTCAAAGCCACCGCGGTGGTCGTATACTGGGATTGAAGTTGCATTCAACCAGTGTGAGCCTGCCAGGCTCAGCCGGTTTCTGCGGTCGCGGGTCCGACGAAAGACGGAGGACAGGCCTGAAGCGGGGATAGAAACTCGATGAATCCTCTCGACAGCACTGCGATTCTCGATCGAGCGGTTGAATCCTTACTGCGCCCATCCGCGGGTTCGACCAGTGCAAGGCGCGCCGAGCCGAGGAATACCGAGACTCTCGGGGGCGCTGGTGCCATTCCGCCCAGGGCGGAAACGGAAGAATCCCAAGGAAGCTCTCAGGCGCCTCAGCCCTCGCCTGGCCGGCTGACTCCGAGTCGGGCCTCCTATTCGTCTGCTACATGGACTCAAACTCAGGTCAGCCCTGTTGGAGACAACCCTCGGGCAATGATTCGAAAAGCTGAGGAGGTGCTCCAGCTCGTCACGATGAGCGGGTCTTCCGCCGTTTTCAGGCGGCAAATTGCCGCTGCGGCCTACCTTGCCGAAATCGAAGCCCAGAGAGAGCTTGCAGGATTGCAGCATGAAGGCACGGTCAGAAGGGAGTGGTTCGCGTAGAACGCGGAAAGCAGCTTCGCCTGCCCGCAGACCCTGCTCCCGGCCAGAGCTCATGACGATTATCACAGGCCATGGGCGATACTGGATTTGAACCAGTGACTTCTACCGTGTGAAGGTAGGGAACGTAGACGTTCCTTCGTCGCCCGGCGAGTCCGTTGTTGATAATTGTCCCTTCGCGGTCGTGGCACAGAAGCCTGGAGAGCGTGACCGTTCGAGGATCATCGATGATTTCGCAGCTACCCTTGAGATGACTTGAGGCGGACGGTAGAACTTGTATGTCCGTTCTGGTCGCAGGGACGAGATCTCATTCCTGTCGCCGGGTACAAACCAAGTGTCAGCCTCGTTTTATTCGACATTTCGCTGGGATTTGCGCGAGCTGCTTCTTCAGCCCATGTCCACGACCGCACCCAGGAAAAAGCGCTGCAGGACGCGGCTCGAGGCAGCCACCAGAGCAGCGAGCGGCAGAATCGAAACGGTCAACGCCGCGGCCGCAGTCGGCCAATATAATTCCCGGTCGAAGGTGAAGAAGTCGCTCATCGCAATGGGGATGGTCCGAACGTGATGAGTCGTGAGGACCATGGGCGCGAGGAAGCTGTTCCAGTTCAGGACGAACACGATGATCGCCGTTGCCACGACGCCCGGCGCGTTCATCGGCAGGATCACCTCCACGATGGTTCGCCACGGAGAGGCGCCCTCCAGCCGCGCGGCTTCCTCGAAGTCGAATGTCACCTGCGCCAGGTATCCGAACAGCACGTAGGCCCCCAGGGGCGCGAAGATGGCCGCCTGGGCCAGCACCACTCCGATGAAGGTGTCGTAAATGCCGAGCGCCCGCACCGTCGTGTCCAGGGGGATGGCGTAGGCCATGACCGGGACGCTCGCGAGAATCAGGAGGCCCTGGACTAGGCGTGTTTTCCCGCGCATCCGCGAATGGACGAGGCTGTAGGCGGCCAGCAGCGAGATGACGATCGTCAGGAGAGTCGAAGCCGCCGACGTCGTGATGCTCGTGGCGAGCTCCCCCCAGAATCCTACTTCCGCCGCTCCGACCTCGGCGTACTGTTCGAGCGCCGGCCTGATGCTCCAGGCCGGAGGCGATGAAACGTTGTCGGGATGAACGCCCAGGGACGCGAGGACCGTCCAGGCCAGCGGGAGAACGGAAGCGATGATCACCACCGCGAGGAGGAGGGAGCGAACGCGCCTAAGGCGCCGGGTGCGTCTCGCCCAACCGGCTCGGATGCCGTTCACTGGTACGAATCCTTGCGCGAGAGCGCGACATAGAGCCCCCCGAGGACGACCACCGCCGCCGCGATGAACCAGGCCGCCGTGGCTCCGAGCGGCCAGTTGTTGACCTGGAACGCCTTCTGGAAGCTGTACAAGGCGGGCGTGAGGGTTTCCGTTCCCGGGCCGCCATGCGTCAGGATCAGGATGCTGTCGAACGTTCCGAGAGCCGTTCCCGCCAGCAGCATGGCGACCGTCAGAAGAAGAGGTCGGAGGGAAGGCAAGGCGATATGCCGAACCTGGCTGAAAAGAGTTGCCCCTTCCAGCGTCGCGGGGAGTTGCAGTGAGTCCCGTGACAAACCTCGTCTTCACTTCAGAAAGGACGCGCTCGAACGAAACGGCAGGGACGTGGTGGCATTCATCCACGACAATGTGTCCATAGCCAGCCACAAGGTCAGCTACGCGGCCAAGGCGAATCAGGCTCTGAA
>JBEKXR010000507.1:0-5889 GCA_049511935.1 Spirochaetia bacterium
ACTTCCCGGAGGGTTCTCTGGCAGGTGACTGTCCCTACGGCTGAGGCGGGGGTTCTTCCTGAATGAGGTGAGGTGACATAATGTCTCCCCAAAGAAGCCTGCGCGGGCCGGCTCGGGTAGGGGTCTGCCCATGCACTCACACAGACCTGCGGCCGATTCCTTCAAACCCCATGCCAAGCGCGCGTCTCACATGCCCGAGAGGCGGATGGGGGACTTCTGGCTTGCGGCCCGCAAGCTTGACCCCGCGCCCGACGCGGAAGTAGAATGCGGGGCCATGACGGCCGTCGATGGGAGCCATCGCTGGCGGAAAGAAAGCACGAAATGATTGGAGAATGCCCGCGGGCGTTCGACGACCCGCGAGACGCCGGCAATGTGCGCGGGAGGCGCGGCAGCCTGCACGGCACGGAGGGTCTGTCGTGAAGGTGAACTCGCGGATCGCGAGCCTCTTCGTGAGCGCGCTCTCCCAGTCGATGCCGGTCGAGCTCATGCAGAAAGTGGTGCGCAAGGTCATCCCGAACTACGACGTCTACGAGCGCTCGGGATTCCCCGCCGCCATTCCCATGCCCCGGGCAGATGCAGCACGGCATATCTTCAAGGATATTGCGCGTGAAGGCTTTCTCGTAAAGTTTGTGGAGGTCCTCATCGAGGTGAGCACCCAGGGATACATGAGCCGGGAGGTTCGCATCCCACTCCTCCCGCGGATCATCGCCGAGATGGAGGACCAGGGGTACCGCTACAGCGCGGCAAAGGGCATCTTCGTGGAGGCCGGAGAGCACGAGCGCACTATGGGGTGGGGGACCCTCCGCGAGGGACACACGTATGAGTTCGCCCTTCTCTGCGTCGACGTCGTGGGCAACTCCGAAATAGTGCGCCGGTATCCGCGAAGCCAGGTCGCCGAGGCGTTCGCGAGCGTGAGGGGAATGATCACGCGGCAGGTGGAAAAACGCGATGGAAGGATCTGGGAATGGGAAGGCGACGGCGGTCTTGCTGCCTTTTACTTCCTGGACAAGACGATCCAGGCGACGCTCTGCGGGATGGAGATCGTGAACGAGCTGTTCGTCTATAACCTGCTGGGTCGTACGCTGCCGGAGCCGGTGCGCGTGCGGCTTGCCGTGCACGCCGGCCCGTGCAGATTCCTGATGTCGGCGAAAGAGTCTGCGGGAGAAACCATACGCAGGGCGGAGCTCCTGGAATCCCGCTATACGCATCCAGGCTGTCTCACCGTCTCTCCGGGAGTATTCACGGACCTGGGGAGCAAGCTTGCGCCCCTGTTCACGGCCGTGCCCGGACCTGACAACAGCCCGATCTACAGCTATGCGCTGGAGTGGGAGAAGAAATGAAGGCCGTCGTCTTCACGAACTCTCCGAAGAGAGTGCAGAAGGTGCAATTCCTCGCGAGTCGGGGGACGCATCAGCTGGAGATCAGGACGCTTTCAGAGCTGAAGGATGCCCTCCCTTCGCTCGAGGTCGCTCCGCTCGTCTACCTCGACGTGAAGGGGCTCTCGGAGCAGGAGCAGGCGCGCCTGCTCTCCGTGATCGCTGCGAATCCGCGTGTTCGATTCTGTGTCCTCGACCCTGCGGACGAAATAGCGGATGTGGCGTCGGTCTTTCATGCCGGGGCGGTCGACTACATCGGGAAGGGAATCGCGTCCACGAAGGCTACGGCAAAGCGGCGCGGCGCGACGCTGGCCTACGCGAAGCGCATCAGTGTCGGCTCTGACGCGTCGTCTCCTTCGGAAGTGCCGCTTGACGTGCAGGCGGCGGTCAGCGACGGATGGGCGGAAATTCAGCCCGGCCAGGAGCACAGCTTCGCATTCCTCTTCATCGAGGTGGACGAAGCGGAGGAGCTGAAGAAACGCCACGAGCCGGAGAATCTCGCCGCTGCCATGGCGACATTCCGGGAGTTCATCGAAAGGATCGTCGCCCAGCACGGCGGACGACCATGGATGTGGTCGCGGTTCGGAGGGCTCGTCCTCTTCCCGCTGCACGAGCCGACGCCTTTCGCGCCGATCTGCGGTCTGCGAATCCTGCTGTCGAGCGTTTTTTACGACGTCGAAGAATCCCTCCTGCCGGGCCGGCTCTCATTCCGGATGGCCCTCTCCGTGGGAAGTACTGTGTACCACGACGGGCACACGGGCAGGATCGTCTCGGATGCGGTGAATTCGATATTCCACCTCGGAAGGAGGTTCACTCGACCAGGTCAATTCCTCCTCACGGCGGATGCGCATGATCTGGTGCCGCTGCAGCTGCGCGGGTTTTTGCAGCCCGCCGGGACCTACGAAGGTCGACGCATCCACCGCATGCTGCGGCCCTCTTCCGCGACGGGCATGCGAGAGGCCGGCAGCGCATGGGCGGGCTGAGGCGAGCCCGCGGGCTTCGGCGTCGATACGCATTCCTCGCGCTCCTCTGCCTTTCCCTCACGCTGCTGGGCGCTTTTTTTTTCATCCGTTCGCTCTTTACACCCGACACCGGGCTCATTCGCTACGATCCGGAGGTTGTCGTCCGCCGTGGTGCCGTTTTGTTTTTCCCGAGTGCGCCGTTCACCGCCCCATTGGCCGCTGGTGTGCTGCCCGATCGGGACCGCATTCTTTCCCTCAACGGACAGGGAATTTCCAACACGAGGGACCTGGTGCGCGCGACGCTGAGCGTCCGAAGCTTCGCCCCGTACTCCCTGCAGGTGGAACGCGATGGAGACCAGGTGCTCACCCTGCACGTGAGCCCGTACTTCCGCCCTGCGCGGCTGGACTGGTGCCTGCATCATGCCCTTCTCCTACGAGAGTCTCGCTGCCAACCTGCTGGCAAACGCGGGGAATATCTCCTCGTGGCTCCTGGTGATATTCGCCATGTTCTTTCCTTGGCGGAGAGGGTCCCGCCCGGTTCGACGCCTGGTCGTCGGGCTGGTCATTGTGCTCTATGCCGCATTCTGCATCCTGCGGGCATGGCTCTTCGCACGCTGGATGGCCACGGGGCTTGAGAGCCTTCTTGCGGATTATCGTCGGCTGGGTCAACTCGTCATCGTTTCCGACGGGGCTGCCTACGCCGCTCTGGTTGTGCTGCTCGGCAGCGCCTACGCACGATCGCACCTCCCGCGGGACAAGAGAATGCTCCAGTGGATGCTCGCGGGTGTCCTCATCGCTTTCCCTCCCTACTTCTTTCTGGATCAACTTCCCCTCATCCTGAGTGGACCGGTCCACCAGGTCGGGCTCGGGTCCCTCGCCCAGCTCTTTCTCTCGATCCTTCCGCTCTTTCTGCTGCTGGCACTCACGAGGGGCACCGCTCTCAATCTTCGCTCGTTCCTGATCCGCTACGGAATATATGGGACGCTTGTGGTTCTCACCATCGGTCTTTTCGGAGTGGTGTACATCCCGCTGAAAAACTACCTCTCCGCCGCCTACCGATTTGCGGCACCCCTGCCGGAGCTGTTCGCTGCCGGAATTCTCGTCGTCACTCTCGGGGTGCTGCGGCTGCCGGTCGAGCACCTTTTCTCCCGGGCTCGTGGCGCCAAGCCGGAGGGGGTCGGGATGCAGGTCTCGGACGGGCTGCACGCGCTGATCCAACTCACCCATGAGGACACGCGGGCGTTCCATTCGCTGAGGCTGACGGAGACGAGATCAATCATCCGAGGCATCGTGCGCGCTCTTCACGAGCCCGTCCGCGTCCTGGCCGCCGGTGCGGCCAGGAGTGGAACCGTCGAACAGAAGGAGGCGGGAACAGAGGCGACTTTCTTCCTTCAAACTCTAGAGTCTCTTGCGGGCTCCCCCTCTTCCCCTTCACGGTTCTCGGCGCCGGAGGAAATCGCGAGAGCCGCCGTCGAACGGGTGCGCGCGAAATATCCCCATACCGAGTTTACCCAACTGGGAGAGGGGGGCGGTTTGTTCCTCTGCCGGTACGAGGAGCTGGTCCAGGCGGTGAGTCTCCTGCTGGAGAACGCAGCGGAAGCGAAGGAAGATTCCCGTGCGGGAGTTCGTATCCGCTGGGCTGAGGATCGCTCACGCGTGGTGATCGAGATCGCTGACGAGGGCCCGGGGATCGACGCCCTGGCTCGGCGCAGGCTCTTCAAGCCCTTCTTCAGCACGAAGCCCGGCCATCGGGGACTGGGCCTCTATTTCGCACGAATCATCGTGGAACGAAATGAAGGCGGGATCGAATTCACCACCGGCGAATCCGGAGGAACGATCGTCCGACTGGCGTTTCCGGGTACACGGGAGGAATCCGCGGGGTACCGCGGCGCGAATGAATCCGCGGGGTACCGCGGCGCGGAGGAAGGGTGAACGAAGAGATCGAGATCTGGACCGACGGAGGCTGCCTCGGCAATCCAGGGCCCGGGGGATGGGCGTTCATCGTGCGATCCGGGGGCCACGTGGAAGAGCTGTCGGGGTTCGAGGCGAACACGACGAACAACAGGATGGAATTGACTGCCGTGCGCGAAGCGCTGCAATTGCTCTCTACCCAGACATCGTCAAAGCCCCCCCCCATCGCCCTGCACACCGATTCCCAGTACGTTCAGAAGGGGATTACCCAGTGGATCCACACCTGGGCACGAAACGGGTGGAGGACGAGCGCGAAGCAGCCGGTGAAGAACAGCGAGCTGTGGCTCGCCCTCTGGGACCTCTCGCACGGTCTCACTATCCGATGGGTCTGGGTGATGGGTCATGCCGGCATAGAGATGAACGAACGCTGCGACCGCCTGGTCCAGGAGGCCATCGCCCGCGGGGTCAAGCGTACGCCCTGATTTCCCCGTATCCATCCGGCGGGGGGTGGGATGCTCGCCGTCGTGTCCAGCCATGCGCCGATCGGGATGGAGGGAGAGCTTGTCTCCGTGGAGGTCGATATCAGGCGCGGTCTGCCCGGCATTGACGTGGTCGGGCTCCCGGATGGGGCAGTGCGGGAGTCAAAGGATCGCGTGCGCGTGGCAATCCGCAACAGCGGCTTTACTTTCCCGCCGGACCGGATCCTGATCTCGCTCGCTCCGGCAGGCGTGCGCAAGGAAGGAGCATCGTTCGACCTTCCTATCGCACTGGGGATCCTCGCTGCTTCAGGGCAGATCAGCCCGGATGGCAGCTGTCACGCCATGGTGCTGGGTGAGCTCAATCTCGGCGGTGGCGTGCGCGCGGTACATGGAGTCCTTTCTGCTGTCGGGAGAGGGCTGGCCGCAGGGATTTCGCGTTTCCTCGTGCCAAGGGAGAACCTGCGGGAAGCCCTTGCCCTGGGCAAAGGAGTGGTGGCCGGAATCGCCTCTCTTCGAGAGGCCGCACTCGCCCTCTCAGATCCCGAGATCCGATCTGCCCCACCGCCGACCTTTGGGTGCGGGTCCGGTTCCTCGGACGACCTCTGCGGAATGCAGGAGTCCGGGAATCTTTCCGACATCAGAGGACACGCCCAATTGAAGAGGGCGCTGGAGATCGCGGCGGCGGGGCGGCATCACCTCCTGCTTTTCGGACCGCCGGGCAGCGGCAAGACAATGGCGGCGCGCCGCTTGCCGGCGCTCCTCCCGGGGCTCGAGCGCGACGAGGCGCTGGCCGTTACGCGGATCCATTCGATCGCTGGAATCCTTCCCGAGGATTCCGGTCTCGTTACCCGGCCCCCGTTTCGCATGCCACACCACACTGCCTCGTGCGAGGGAATTCTGGGGGGCGGGAGGCTTCTGAAGCCGGGGGAGGTGTCCCTTGCCCACCAGGGCGTCCTCTTCCTGGACGAGGCGCCGGAGTTCGGGATGAGCCTCCTGCAAGGACTGCGGGAACCTGTCGAGGACGGGTGGGTTTCCATCGCATCGCGCCAAGGAAAGCTTGGGAAAGGGGGATGGTGAATAGCTGAAACCTTTCGTAGCGACCCTGTTGGTAACCAATCCAACCCGATAAAGCTTGGCCAGCAGTCGGAAGCGAGTCTTGCG
>JBEKXR010000508.1:0-3226 GCA_049511935.1 Spirochaetia bacterium
GTCGTGATGACGAGCGACACCGACGGCGCCATGGACGTGCGGGATCTGTTCGTTAACCAGGCGCTCCAGGACCAGATCGGGTACACCACGATGGACGAGATGGCCAAGGCCATGGGTGAGGAAGGCGAGTTTGCCATCGTCTCCTGCGGTCCCACTGCGTGGAACCTGAACACGTGGATCCTCTACGAGCTGCAGCAGCTCGGCAAGTACCCCAACATGAAGCTCGTCACGATCCGCTATGCCGAGGAGGATGTGCAGCAGGCCATCAACGTGATGCAGGACCTCATCAATGCGTTCCCGAACCTGAAGGGCGTGATCGGGGAGTGCAGCACATCGGCGCCCGGCGTCGCGGAGGCCGTTTCCCAAGCAGGGAAGACGGGACAGATCTTCGCGACGGGAATCTCGGTTCCCTCCATGATGTCCAAGTACGTGAAGGACGGTACCGTGAAGAGCTTCGTGCTCTGGAACCCCGTCGATCTCGGATACTTGACTGTCTGGGCGGCAAAGTACCTGCTGGACAAGAACAAGTTCGCTGACGGCAGGACATATACGGTGAAGGGCATCGACACCAAGCCGTCCTACATCGCCAAGGACAAAATGCTGGTCCTCGGACCGCCGAAGGTCTTCGACGAGTCCAACGTCGACAATTTCGCCTTCTAGATCCTGATTTCTGCGGGAGAGCGTCACGACAGGCGGCGCTCTCCTGTTTTGTCTCACTCGCCTCCCGGGTTGATGAAAGGCGGCGGAGCTATGGAAACCATACTGGAGTGCCGCGGCGTCTCGAAATCCTTCGGTGGAGTGGCGGCGGTCAGGAACGTCACCTTCACCGTGGGAGCATCCGAGGTGCACGCGCTGGTCGGCGAGAACGGCGCGGGCAAGTCCACCCTGATAAAGATGATTTCGGGCGTCCTGACGCCGGATGAGGGGGAGATCCGCTACGGGGGAAAGAGGGTCGCCATCAATTCCCCCCGCAAGGCGCAGGAGATCGGCATTTCCGCCGTCTACCAGGAGCCCATGATCTATCCCGAGCTGGGCGTGCTGGAGAACATCTTCCTCGGCCGGGAGATGAAGAACAGGCTCGGGGGTATCGACTGGGCCGCAGAAGACCGAAAGGCGCGGGAGCTCTTCGATTCACTGGGAATCTCCACTCAGCTCATGTCGGAGAGGATGGGCACTCTGAGCGTGGGCCTGCAACAGCAGGTGCTGATCGCCAAGGCGCTTGCATATGATGCCCGGGTGATCATCTTCGACGAGCCCACCGCCATCCTGACCGAGCACGAGACCCAGCGCCTGTTTTCGATCATTGCCAAGCTCAAGGAGCGCCAGGTCGGCGTGGTCTACATCAGCCACCGGCTGGAGGAGATCTTTGCCCTAACCGATCGGGTGACCGTCATGCGGGACGGTGAGGTGGTGGGAGAGTTCCCCACGCGGGAGGTCGATGCCAAGCGGATCATCAGCCTGATGGCGGGGAAGCTCCTTGTCGAGGAGGTCACGCACGCCGGAAAGAAATCCGATACGCCGATTCTTTCAGTGAAATCTCTCTCTCTCGCCGGGTGGTTCTCGGACATCTCCTTCGACGTCTACCAGGGGGAAATCCTGGGCTTCTCCGGCCTCGTGGGATCGGGCAGGAGCGAAGTGGCGCAGAGCATCTTCGGCGTGCTGAGGCCCGACAGCGGGGAAATCCTCCTTGGCGGCCGGCGAGTGAGCTTCTCCTCGGCTGAGGAGGCCATGCGCCACGGCATCGCCTACCTTCCCGAGGACAGGAAGGTCCAGGGGCTGTTTCCCATCCTCAGCACGGTCTACAACATCACCATCACGCGGTTAAAGGATATCGCGGCTCCCTTCGGGGGCGTCGACCGTGCCAAGGAGCGGCAAATCGGAGAGGCGTACGTCAGGGACCTCTCGATCAAGACGCCGGGTCTGGACTCGAAGATCTACAGCCTGAGCGGCGGCAACCAGCAGAAGGTCGTCGTGGCAAAATGGCTGGGCGTCAACCCGCGGATCTTCATCCTGGACGAGCCGACGCGCGGCATCGACGTGGCCGCCAAGAGCGAGATCCATCACATGATCGCGCGCCTTGCCGAGCGGGGAATGGCGGTCCTCATCATTTCCTCCGAGCTGCCCGAGATCCTCAGGCTGTGCGACAGGGTGATCGTCATGCACGAGGGCACCATCACCGGGGTGTTCGAATCGGGAGATATCACGTCGGAAAACCTCCTGCGTGCGGCCATCGGAGAGCGCATGCTCGCGGGAGACATAGGCCGGGAGGGCACGCCATGAAGACCTCCGCCGTCAGGCGCGTCCTGCAGATGCGCGAGGTGACGATCCTCGGGGTCATCATCGTGCTGGCCGTCATCCTGTCCCTCACGACGAAGAACTTCCTCTCGACGAGCAACATCTCCAACACGCTCCTGGGGCTTTCCGGGATCGCCATCGTATCCATCGGGATGACGATGGTGATCGTCACCGGGGGCATCGACGTATCGGTCGGATCTGCCCTCGGCATCGCATCGGTCGTCGCCGGCAAGCTGCTCATGATGCATGCCTCGGCGCCCGTGATCGTGGTCGCTGCTCTTGCCGCCGGGTTCGCCGTGGGCATGCTCAACGGCGCCATCATCTCCTACGGCAACATCCCCCCCATCATCGTCACGCTGGGCACGATGAACATCATCCGCGCGCTCCTCTTCGGCGTGCTGGGCGGCCGCTGGGTGTCGGGCGTCCCCCGGACCATCACGCCGCTGGGCCTGGGCAGGTTCCTCACCCTTCCCATTCCCTTTTGGATCGCCCTCGTGCTCATCGCCGTGTTTTCCATATTTCTGGCCACGCGCTCGCAGGGACGCGCGGTGTACGCCATGGGCAACAACGCCGATGCGGCGCGCGTCTCGGGAGTCAACCTGAACCGCACCACCCTCTTCGTCTATTCCCTCACCGGGGCGCTGGCGGGAATCTCCGGCCTCATCTACGTGGCCCGCACCGGGATCGTGCAGACCAACTCGGGAGCGGGCTTCGAACTGGAGGTCATTGCCGCTGTTGTCCTCGGCGGCACGAGCATCCTGGGAGGCAAGGGGACCCTGGTCGGGAGCCTCCTGGGCGCGGCGCTCCTGGGGCTCATCCAGAACGGGATGGTGCTTCTCAACATTCCCGCCCTCAGCGAGGGCTTGGTCACGGGCGGGCTGATCATCGTCGCCGTGCTCATCGACATCGTGCGGGCGAGGGGAGCAAGGCA
>JBEKXR010000509.1:0-3222 GCA_049511935.1 Spirochaetia bacterium
GGACATCTCCTGGGGAAACCAGATCAGGTCCTATACATTCCAGCCCTACACGCTCGTGAAGGATCACCGCACGAAATTCGAGGCGGGCAACATCCAGGCGGTCATGGACGGAGAGATCGACGCCTTCATCGAGGAGTACCTGAAGGCGCAATGGCTGGGGAAGGGTGATGGCGGTCAACGTTCTGATAGTTGACGATCTCGCCTTCATCAAGATCGTCCTGCGCGACATCATCGAGAAGGCGGGATTCCGGGTGGTCGGCGAAGCGTCCAACGGCGAGCAGGCCATCACCATGTACCAGGACACGCGTCCGGACGTGGTTCTCATGGACATCACGATGCCGGGGATGGACGGCCTCACGGCACTCAGGAAGATTCGGGAGATCGACCCGGCCGCCCGGGTGATCATCTGCTCCGCCCTCGGCCAGCAGCAGCTGATCGTCCAGGCAATCCAGCTCGGGGCGAAGGACTTCATCGTGAAACCCTTTCAGCCCCAGCGCGTCATCTCGTCCTTGAAGAAGGCGCTCGACATCACCTGATGAGAACCGCGGCCGTCCTTGGCTTCCTGTGCCTCCTCGCACTTCCCCCTGCGTTCCCCCAGGGCACGACGCCGCCGCAGGCGGACACGACACCGCCGGCTCCCGCACCGGGTGGTCCCGCGGCCGGCGTGGCGGGCACTTCGGCGCCAAGCGGTCCGACGAAGCCCGACCTGTCCCTGCCGAAAGACACCGCTGCCCAATGGCAGATCGGGATCTCGGTCTTTTCCTCCGACGGGCTCTCTCCCGACAATGCCTACCTGGCGTACAGCCTTCCGCTGCTTCTCAAGGACGAGGTGAGCGGCTTCAGCGTTCACACGTACCAGGAGGAGGAGAGTGCCCTTGCCCGGAAAGCGCAGATCTCGCGCGCGATCGCCGAATCCGAAAAGGCACTCACGAACGCGCGGAAAGAAAGGGATGCCCTTCTATTCAACCAGGTTCCCGAGGGATCCGCGGCCCGTACCTCGGTGGAGGCCCGGCTGGCGGCCGCCACGGCCCGCCTGGATTATCTGCGGACGCTTTCGCCGGCGCGCGTCGAAGTGGCAGGGCAGAAGCCGGTAGTGTTCAAAGAAGGCACCGGAGCGGGGAAGTTGCTGGAAGCTCCTGCTGTGCCTCCCGAGATCTACTGCGCCCAGCAGGGAATCGATCTCCTGATCGGGGGAACCATCCAGGAAGTGCAGGGATACCTCCTTCTCGACGTCTGGGCGTTCGACTCCCTGAATCGGGCGAGGGTTTTCTCTTCCCGCAATGCGGCGTCGCGGGAGGAGCTGACCGCCTCGCTGCAGGGCTTCGGCAGGGAGATCGCCCGGACGATTCTTGGTCGTCCCTGGTCGCTCGTCGCGTTCACGCCCGACCCGCCCGACACCGCCTTGTACGTGGACGGCGTCCTTGCCGCTTCCGGCGCATCGCCGGCGCTGTATCTCTCCCCGGGTCCGCACGAGATCAGGCTGTCCGCGGTCGGCTACCATGATGTCTCCCGCAGTCTTTCACTCGAGCCGGAAAAAGAAACACGAGTCGATGACGCGCTGAGCAGAATTGCGGCAGGCCAGGTCGCGATCTCATCCGATCCGGCCGGTGCCGATCTCTACGTGGACTCCCTCTGGAGAGGCAGGACGCCGATCGTGGTGGACCGTCCGCCCCTCCGCAGCAGGGGAGTGCTGTCCTCTCCGGGCTTCTACGATCTGGCGTTCCCGCTGGAACCGGCGTCCCCGGCGGTCCTCTCCTTCTCGCTGCAGAAGGACCTGGGAAACCGGGATGTGCAGCAGAAAAAGGCGCGTGACGAGTTCTACGTTTCACTCGGATTCTTCGCTCTCTCTCTGCCCCTGCCCCTGCTCTCCTACGCGCTGGCGATCGACTTCGCGGTGAAGACTCTCGACCTCAACGGCCAGGGCATGTCCGCGGCCGCGGCCCAGGCTCAGACGGAGAGCACCGTCTTTCTCGGGGCCTACTATGTCGGTGTAGCCGTGAGCGTATCACTTTTCGTGTGGATGGTGACCCGCATCGTCCACTACGTGAGGGTTGCCGATGAGATCGCCGGCTGAAGGAGGGCGCTCCTTGCCTCGCCACGAGCGACGTTTTGGCCCATATAAGCGGACCCGCATGAAGCTTGGGGCCTGGCCCCCGGTACCCCGAGTTGCGCGGGGCCCGGGGGCCTCTGAAGAGAACAGTCAAGAACCGCTGCTATTCCCTATGTTGAAGCCTTCTGCCTCACTGTATTTGCATAGCAAATGGACCCTCAAATCCACCGCCCAGATCTAAGTACATGTTCAACGTGGAGGCCGTTAGACTGTCATACTTGACGTGATACGTAGTGTTGTCGCCAGGATACAGTCCTGATCCGGATATAACATGAAAAGTTATATCGGTGTTCTCCGGCAGCGAAGATGGAGTAAATGTCCCATAGTTGGAACCTGCCTGCCACGTCCCCTGCAACTGGGTGTAGGTCGCAGTGAACGTTCCATCCTTCTTGACGGTCATCTGCATATTTTGGAACTGAATCGTGCCTACGGTAAGGGAAGCACAAAACCAGTTGCCGAATGGGGATGGCTCGCTGCTGCCGCCACTACTGCAGCTGACAAGAAACAATCCAAGAAGTAGTAACACAGGAATCAGACACTTGTTTTTGAACATACTTTACCTCCGGCTTGAAAACGACATTTCGTAACTAGCCTCTCATTCCCCGTATACCTCCTTTCGATGAGGCTTCTCGAAACAACCCCAGAATGGATTGTAAAACTTCCGAAATGATCCTGTCAATTCTCAGAGGGAGCACACAGAAATTCCCCAACCGCTTCGGAGACCCGTGGGGTGATGGCATAGAGGCCAAACTACCGGACAAATGTTAAGTCTTCCGGAGGTTTCAAAACTGTAGCATGATCGAGCTCAGTCCGGATTGACCAAGTCAGGCCCCGGTTTCTTTTCTTCTCTCTCTTCTTTTCTTTCAGACCCATGAACGGGAGGGGATCATGTGGAGTTTAAAGGAGATTTGGGCCTTTTCTTAGACCGAGAGGCCCATCTTTTCGATCAAGTCAGACGGTTCACTGACATCAGGAAGAAACCCCAGATCCGGTTGCAGGATATCCTCATGTGCGTGCTGTTCATGCCCTTCTTCAGCCTCACCTCGCTGCTGGGCCTGGATCGCACCACGCGCAAATGTTCATTCAAAAGACTGTTCCGCTCGGAACGCAAA
>JBEKXR010000510.1:0-3211 GCA_049511935.1 Spirochaetia bacterium
TTCAGCAACAACTACGCCGCAAACTCGTGGCGGCAGCAGATGCTCCGCGATTGGGATACCGTCGTCGCACAGGCGAAGTCTCTGGGCCTGATCGCCGAGGCGCAGGCCTTTACGACGAACGAGAACTCCGCGGCCGAACAGGCGGCCCAGATCCAGAACCTGATCCTCGAAGGCTATGACGCGATCGTTCTCGATGCCGCGTCGCCCACCGCGTTGAACGGAGCGGTAAATCTGGCCTCCGCGGCCGGCATCCCGGTCGTCGCCTTCGATGGCATCGTCACCAGTCCGAAAGCCTACAATATCAACATCGATTTCAAGTGGTACGGCCAGAACCAGGTCGAATTCATCGCCAAGAACCTGACGAAGACCGGTAACCTCCTCGAGATCCGTGGTCTTGCGGGAACCTCAATAAACGACGACATTCATAACGGGATCGTGGCGGGGTTGAAGAAGTACCCCGGACTGAAGGTCGTGGGAGAGGTCTACGGCAATTGGGACGAGGCGACGGCGCAGAAAGCAGTGGCCGGCATCCTCCCCTCGCTCCCGAAGATCGACGCGGTCATCGACCAGGGCGGCGACGGCTACGGTGCGATCCAGGCATTCCAGGAGGCGGGACGCCCGATTCCCATGGTCATGATGGGGAACCGCTACGATGAGCTGGCGATCTGGAAGGAGCTCAAGGACAAGACCGGCTACAAGTCCTGGTCCGCGTGCAGCCAGCCGGGCTCGGTGCAGATGGCCTTCTGGGTAGCATTGGAGGTCCTCAATGGGAAGCAGGTCCCCCACATGATGAACGTCAACCCCCTCGTTGTCCCGCAGGAGAAGCTCGAATGGTTCCTCGCCAACACCGAGAAGGGTGGGGTTGTGACGCTGAACTATCCGCAGAATTGGGTTCAGCAGATGATCGGGCTCATCAAGGCCGGCAAACCCGCTCCGGCAGATCCTATCGGACAGTAGTCGGTACGCGGGGATACGGATTCAAGGGCGGTCTCGAACCGGAATCGGCAAGAGACCGCCCTCTCATTTCAAGGGAATGATCAGGGCCACTATGGGCGATAGCAGCGCGATCGTAGAGCTGAATGACGTGCACAAATATTTTCTTCACTCGCATGCCCTCAACGGTCTGAGTCTCCACGTCCTCGAAGGCGAAACCCTTGGCATCGTCGGCCACAACGGGGCCGGTAAATCCACCCTGGTCAATATCCTCATGGGGACATACCACCCAAGCTCGGGGACGATCCGGATCGACGGCGTTCCTCTCCGCCCCGACTACGACGTCCAGACAGCAAACCGGCTGGGCGTCCGGGCGGTTTTCCAGGAGCTCAGCCTTTGTCCAAACCTTTCGGTCATCGAGAATATGAGGGTCTTTCATCCCTCATTGCGTGGATTCGGATGGGCGAAAAGAGCCGAGCAGATGATCATGGGCACGATGGACCGGATATTCCCTGACCACGGAATCCGCCCCAGGGACGTCGTCGAAAACATGTCACTCGGGCAGCGACAGATCGTCGAGATCGCGAAGGCATTCTCCGCGACGGAGCATGCTCTCCGATTGGTCATCCTCGACGAGCCGACGAGCGCGCTCGATCATCACATGTCCAGCCAATTGATCGACTACATCACCTCGCGGCAAGGTGGAACGCTGAGCGTCATCTTTATATCGCATCTTCTGGACGAAGTCCTGGCCTGCACGGATCGGATTGCGGTTTTGAAGGATGGCGCCAACGTGGGCCTCCTCACGACGAGCTCCGCCTCACGTCGCACGATCATCGAAAACATGGGAGAGGCGAAGCTCATCAAGGACGGCAGCGGCCAGGGGCGAAGGACGCAGGTGGATTCCGGCGAACGGGCGGGGGCGCATTTCGTCGTCGAGCCGACGGGGAGCGGCGGACCTATCCGGGTCCGGGTTCGGGCAGGGGAAGTCATAGGCCTCGCGGGACTCGCCGGACATGGCCAGACTGAGCTGTTGCGCCGTTTCTTCGACTATCGCAACTCCAGGGGCTATCGGATCAAGGGTCCTACGACCTTCATCCCCGGGGACCGCCAGTCGGACGGCATATTCCCGGTCTGGTCGATCGCGAAAAACATGACCGTGCAGGTGTATGAACGGGTCAGAAGGCTCCTCCTCATCGATCCTGGAAAAGAGAAAGCCGTCGCCGACAAGTGGAAATCAGCCATCGACATCAGGACCGACTCGGTCGCCCGGGGGATCCTGAGCCTCAGCGGCGGGAACCAGCAGAAGGTCCTTTTTGCGCGGTGCTTGGAGTCGCGCTCACCCCTCGTGCTCATGGACGACCCGACCCGGGGGGTGGATGTCGGCACAAAAGAGGAGATCTACAGGCTTATCATCGAGGAGAGCCAGAAGGGGAGGAGCTTTGTCTGGTACACGACCGAGATGAGCGAACTAAAATATTGCGACCGGATCTACGTGTTCAAGTCCGGCGAAATCCTCGCTGAGCTGGCGGGAGACAAGGCCACCGAGGAAGACATTCTGAAATCCTCATTCTGATGGGGAGGGAGAATTGAACGCATTCACCGCCTTCAGGAGGGGGAGCAGCGTCCAGGTCATTCTGCTGCCGATACTTTCCGCTCTGATGGTCTTTGTTCCGCTGGCCCTTCTCCGCCCGAACGTTCTCAGGTACGCGGGCCTCCAGCTCCTGCTCAACATGGCGATACCGCTGAGCCTGGCGACCGTGGGGCAGATGTTTGCAATGTCGATCGGCGAAATCGACTTTTCGATCGGCAACCTCGTCGGCCTGGTCACCTGCATCGTGGGCACCACGATCCCGACGAATCCGGGTCTCGGTTTCCTGCTCCTCGCTGCCATTCTCGGTGCCTATGTCCTCGTCGGCGCGCTGCTGTACTGGCGCAAGCTCTCCTCCATCGTGATCACCATAGGGATGTCATTCATCTGGACAGGCCTGGCCGTCACGATCCAGCCCACGCCGGGCGGGAATGTCCCCGCTATCGTGCAGACTGCCGTATCGATCGCCCCCCCGATACTGCCGTTGCCCGTCTTCTTCCTCGTCATCCTGGCCGTTCTCGGCCACATTCTCCTTTTCAAGACGAAGTTCGGTGTGCTCGTGCGCGGGGTCGGCGGGAACATGAGGGCGATCGCGCAATCCGGACATTCGATCGCGCTGATCCAGGCCTGCGTTTTCGGAGCCGTCGGCCTGTGCAGCATCCTCGCGGGAACGGCCCTCGCGGGCAT
>JBEKXR010000511.1:0-3210 GCA_049511935.1 Spirochaetia bacterium
CGCGTGGAGGGGCTGCATGGAGGCCACGACACCGAGGCGGGAGAGTCGGCCAAGATCATCGGGATGGAGCAGCTGCACGTGCTCGATACGGTTGCGCACGCCGGTATTCCCGGTTTGAGCCGCGCGCTCGAATGCATCCAGGACAACGTGGCAGGCAGCGTCTCCGATTGCGTGCACGGCACAGGCGACACCGGCCTGGTTGGCCCGAAGGATGTCGTCGGAGAGCTGCTGCTCGGTGAGACGGGGAATCCCGACAGACCAGGTTCCCTCGTACGGGGCGATCATCCATGCCGTCTGGGGCCCCAGCGCGCCGTCCGCGAACATCTTCACCGGGCCCAGCGTCAGCCGTTCCCCGCCGAAACCGGAACGCAGGCCGAGAGAGATCGCGGCAGACAGCTGCTCGTGCGGGATCCCCTTCATCACCCGGAGCCGCAGCTCCCCCCGCTCCTCCAGCTCCTGGAAGGCCTCCCACGCCAGTGTGTTGTCGAAGTCGTGGATGCCGGTGAGGCCGGCCTTGAGCGCGGCGGCCTGCGCATCCCGCATGAGATCTGCAAGCTCCCGCGGCGTCGGTCGTGGAATGACCGCCTGCACGAGGCGCATCGCGTTTTCCAGAAGGATGCCCGACGGGATGCCTTCTCGGGAGTGCACGATCTGCCCGCCGTCGGGCTCCCGCGTATCCAGGCCGATCCCCGCCTTCTCGAGGGCACGCGAGTTCACCCACAGTGCGTGCCCGTTCTTGGCCTCGAGGCAGACCGGGTTGCGCGGCGCCGCCTTGTCCAGCGGCCGGGCGTCGGGCAGAGCGCCCGCACCCCAGACGTTGTGATTCCACCCCGATCCCGTGATCCATGCGCCGGCAGGGCTGAGCGCCGCACGCGCGGCGACACGCGCCACTGCCTCCTCCAGCGTCCCGGTTTCCACGTCCACGGCGCGGAGCGATTCCGCGAACCACTTGAAGTGCAGGTGGGCATCGATGAGGCCGGGCAGGACGCATCTCCCCCGCAGGTCCAGGACCTCCGCACGTCCTCCCCGCGCCGCGCGCGCGCCCGCCTCGTCTCCGACGTGGACAAATCTGCCCTCACGGATCGCGACAGCCCGGGCATGGGGGGCGCCGGCATCCATGGTGTGGAAGCTGCCGTTGAGGAGGAGAAGATCGGCGCTCATGCGGCGGGAGGGTTTCCCCGGATCCTAGAGCGCTTTCTCGTAGACCCTGTACTTGCGGTAGGGCTTGCCGCCGAGCTTCAGCGCCGTGTTGGCCATGGCCGCGTTGTCTTCCTCGACCCACGACATCTCGGCCGCTGTGTATCCCTTGGGCACGCCGTTCTTGTAAGTGTAATAGTAGAAAGCGAGGTCGATGCCCCGGTTTCGGTACTCCTTGAGAACGCCCATGCTGATGGTGCGTACCAGGTGCGTCTTTTTCTTCGCGGTGAGCAAGTGGTAGATCCCGAAGGGGAACAATCGGCCGTACGCCGCTCTGTATCCGACGTTGAAGTCCGGCATGGTGAGGGACACGCCGACGATCTTTCCCTCCACCTCCGCGAAGAACACCATGTCGGGATCGACCCCCATTTTCAAGTCCTTCGCCATGCTTGCCATTTCTTCGGGGGTCATCGGGGTGAAGACCGCGTTCACCTGCTCGTAGGAATTGTACAGCTCCTGGAACCTGTCATATTCGTTCTTGAAATCCTTCATGTTGAGGGTCCGGATCTTGAACCCGCCCTTTGCCTCGACCCGGGGCATGATCTTCGCCAGGCGCTCGGGGATCTCGGGATTGTCCATCATCCACGCCACGAGGTCCTTCCACTTGCGGTTGCCATAGGACTGGATGATGCGGTCGTAGTAGGAAGGGTTGTACGTCATCAGCATCACGGGGGGTCCGTCGAACCCTTCGATCTGGGTGCCGATGTAGTCGTTCGCGTTCGGCGACATGGGGCCGATGACCCTGGTGCAGCCCCTCTTGCGCGCGAAGTCGAATGCCGCGTCGAACAGAAGCCGGGCGACTTCCGCGTCATCGATGCACTCGAACCAGCCCCAGTACCCGGCCTTCTCCTTGTGCGTTTCCTCCCAGATCCGGTCGTGGATGCCGCCAATCCTCCCGACGACTGCCCCGTCTTTCCGGGCGAGGAAGAACTCGCCCGCCGCGTGCTTCCAGAAGGGGTGCTTCGTCTGGTCGAGCTTTTTGAAATCGTCCATGAGGAGCTGCGGAACCCAGTTGGAGTCCTTTGCGTACAGGGTGTACGGGAACTTCACGAACTCCTTCATCTGTTTCTTCGACACAACCTGTTCGACGGTGACCGGCATGGGCGCCCCCTTTCGATCGTGAGAAGATGCGATGAAGGTACGAAGTGGAGCAGAGGGTGTCAAGATCGCGCAGAAACGGCGGGCAGCCCTTGCAGCGCCGAACGCCGCCGGTGGCCGCGAAATGCCACCTCCGCCACGGAATCCCGTGGCTGCGGTGACCGCAGTGTCGAAAAATGCACAGAATTGTTGCTGCGTCCAAAGACAAGCGGGATCGCCCGCGTGATACTGGTCGAATCTTTGAGGAACTGCATGCAGAATACCCGCACCACACCCCGAGGGTCCCGGGACGCCGCTGAAAGCTGGGAGCTTCGCTACACGGAGAGAGAAGGCGGATCGTACCACCGGGGGATCTGCGACATTTTCCCCTCCACGCCTCGTCGGACGGAGGACATCGCGGAAGGTGCCCTGAAGTCTCTGAACGAGATCTGCGGCATCGAGGGGCTCCGCCAGATTTTCATGATCCCCTGGGCTGTCCGTTCAACAGGATTCGGAGAGCAGAAGGTGATTTCTCCCGGCAGCGTTCTAGGGATCGGCACGCGGGCCATCGGGCTCTGGACTGAGAAACCCGAGCCCGGCGTGAAGATCGCGATCCCCCTGGAGAGGCTCTCCGCGATAGAAGACGTCACGATCCTTCTCTACAGCAGGCTCAGCTTCCTCTCCTTCGACGGGCGCTTGACGATCCGTTACAACACGCTGGCCCGCTTCGCGCTCGAGCCGGCCCTGCAGGACCTGCGCAAGAGACTGGCGGGCCCGCCCCAGCCCCTTCCGCGTGAGAATGAGAAATCCCCGCAATTGCCGATCAAGTGGGAGTGCCTGATACGCAGCCCTCTCCTCCGCTTCCACGAAGACGCCCCCGTGGCCTTTCGTTTCGCCACCGCACCGAGGAAGTCCCGCCACGAGCGCGAGCGCGGG
>JBEKXR010000512.1:0-3206 GCA_049511935.1 Spirochaetia bacterium
ATCTGCTGCCGCCACGAGTTTGCGGCGTAGTTGTTGCTGAAAGCAATCCGCCACTTGCCTTCTGCGAATACGCCGACGGCGAGGGAGGAAATGAGAAGAATGAACAGGAATCGCTTCATAAAAAGCCTCCTTGAAAAGGTATGAGATGCAGCGCGCAAGAGTCTACCGCGCTGCCCGGAATTCACATGGCCGCTCGTTCGCTTCATCCGCTGCACGCGCCTTTGTCGTGAATGGCGTCACGAGAGATGTCCTGACGGCGATTCTTGGCCGCCTCATAGAATTTGCCAGCCTCACATATGCGCCTCCTTGAGACCTCGGATTATGCATTTTCTTCCCGAGGATTCCTTTTTGTAAATGAAGGAGCTTACGAAATCCTTCCACTTTTTTTGGATTCTGACGACAAGTCCATGGATACGTCTGTTGATAGTGTCCGAGTGTCTGAATCGACCTCTGATCATGACCCTTGACATGGGAGTTCGACGCTCCCGCTGCACAGCCTCTTCATCATAGGCTGCCTTCCTGCCGGGAATCCAGCTTAGAGGCGAATGGGTTGCAGTGGGCATTCGAATAGATCAGAATGAGGCACACATGCCCAAGTCGAAGAAGAGTGAAGCAAAGCACAACAACTCCGTAAACTTGGGTTTCGAGTCCAAGCTGTGGGCGGCGGCCGATGCGCTGCGGAACAACATGGATGCCGCCGAGTACAAGCATGTCGTCCTTGGCCTCATCTTCCTCAAGTACATTTCCGACGCCTTCGAGGGCCATCACGAAAAGCTCGAGGCCGACAAGGTGCAGGGCGCAGACCCCGAGGACCAAGACGAGTATAGGGCGCTCAACATCTTCTGGGTGCCGCCAGAGGCGCGTTGGCATCATCTCAAGGCCCAGGCAAAGCAGCCGACCATCGGACAGCTGGTAGACGATGCCATGGCCGGCATCGAGCGCGACAACCCGACGCTCAAAAGTGTGTTACCAAAGGACTACGCCCGCCCTGCGCTCGACAAGCAGCGTCTCGGCCAGCTCATCGATCTCATCAGCAACATCAGCGTCGGTGACAAGGAGAGCCGCTCGAAGGACGTCATCGGCAGGGTCTACGAATACTTTTTGTCCCAATTCGCAACCGCCGAGGCCAAGAAGGGTGGATCCGAGGAATGGGCGGCGCCCGCATGAGCCCCCCACGTTTAGTATACTATAGTGCCGGTCGGTTTGGAGGAGCGAATGCCTGAGAAAATCGGATTCGTGGGGCTGGGCATCATGGGGCGTCCCATGGCGGGGAACCTGGCGAAGAAATTCGAGGTCGTCGGGTTCGATGTCCAGCAAAACCGTCTTGCCGGGCTTACAGGGGTCACCGCGGCGCGCAGCGCAGCGGAGGTTGCCGGGGCGTGCCCTGTGGTCTGTCTCTCTCTCCCTTCAGCGGCGGTCGTGGAAGAGGTCGTGCTCGGCAGCGGCGGCCTGGGAGAATCCCTGAAGAAGGGGTCCCTGCTCATCGATCTCAGCACGAGCCTGCCGTCTCTCTCCCGCCGCATCGCCGCGCGCCTCTCGGAATTGGGGATCGAGTTCGCCGACGCGCCGGTGAGCGGAGGCGAGGCAGGCGCCCGCTCCGCAGCTCTGGCCATCATGGTGGGCGCCACTCAGAAAACCTTCGCGCGGTGCCGGCCCTACCTGTCGGCGCTGGGGAAGACGGTCGTGCGCGTCGGCGACGTGGGCGCCGGGGGCATCGCGAAGCTGGTAAACAACATGATTGTGGGAACGGCATTTGCGGTCATCGCCGAAGGCTTCGCGCTCGCTCGCTGCAACGATGTGGACCCGAAAAGCCTCTACGAGGCCATCCGCGAGGGATGGGCGGGATCGAAGGTGCTGGACGTGAGCGCAGAGGCGATCGCCGCGAGGGAGTATCTGCCGGGGGGAACGGTCGACATGCTGCAGAAGGACCTCTCCTACGCGCGTACGCTCGCGGCGGAAAGCCGCAGCCCGATCCCGATGACGGCCGCCGCTCACGAGCTCTTCGTTGCCGGACAAGCCGCGGGCTTCGGGAAGAAGTCTCAGCCCGCGCTCTTCGAGCTTTGGAGCAGGCGGGAAGGAGCGTAGATGCGCGTGGCAATCGGGGCGGACGATGCCGCCTATGATCTGAAGGAAACGCTCAAGAGCCACCTCGCGGGGAAGGGCGTGGAGGTCGTGGATTACGGCGCATTCGACAAGTCGCCGAGCCTGTATCCCGACATCGCCGTGAAGGTGGCGGAGGCCATCGCCGAAGGCAAGCACGAGCGCGGCATCCTGATGTGCGGGACGGGCCTGGGTATGGCGATCACCGCGAACAAGGTCCCCGGCATCCGCGCAGCGACCTGCCACGACACCTACTCCGCCGAACGTGCGCGCAAGAGCAACGACGCCCAGATCCTCACGATGGGCGCCCGGGTGATCGGGCCCGAGCTGGCCAAGACGATCGTGGACGCGTGGCTGAAGTCTGAGTTCGAGGGCGGCGGCTCGACGCGCAAGGTCGAGCTCATCGTGGAGTACGAGAAGAAGTTCCTGAAAAAGTAGCCGCATTCCGGCACGAGGAGGTCCACGGGTGCAGCGAATCCTGAACGATCCGAACCTGGTGGTCGACAACATGCTCAAGGGTTTCGTCCGTGCCCACCGTGACATCGTGGCGCCGACCGACAATCCGAGGGTCGTCAGGTACCGGGCCGCACCGGTGAAAGGGAAAGTGAGCGATAAGCGGATTTAGCCTCCGGATGTGCAACCATACCGGACTCGGACCATATCTGCTGCTTCCGACCTCCCCATCCTGATTCCGGAACGCCTTCAACAATGTGGTGACAGCTCTATCCCCGCCCTACGGCGTCGCCAAGAGCGATTCAGTGTTCCGCATATTCGGGTTCTTACGTGCTGCAGGGCATGGTCGTGCCAATTGCCCACCACAGGAAAGGCAGACCGCCAACAGCCGGTTGACAGCCCGGGAATAGCGCGATTGGTGGTCCGTGGAGGGGAACGGCTCAACCCTCATCGGGCGGGCCCCTGCCGTGCTTGACCAGGCAGGTGATGATGGTGCGGATCTCTGCGGGATCGCGGATGACGGCGATCACGGACATCCTGTTTCCGCAGACGGGAGCGTGCGGTTCATACTGCTACACCTCACAGAGAGTTGCTTTGAAAGGCTTAGAAGAGAGCTGGCTGGCCATCGTAACTTCTTTCGGGCAAATGAATTC
>JBEKXR010000513.1:0-3205 GCA_049511935.1 Spirochaetia bacterium
ATTCTCCCTCGAACATCAACAATGTGGAAACCTACGCGAACGTCCCGGCCATCATCCGCATGGGCGGGGCCACGTATGCACGGATCGGAACGGAGAAGAGCAAGGGAACGAAGGTCTTCGCCCTTGCCGGCAAGATCAAGCGGGGGGGCATGATCGAGGTGCCCATGGGCATCAGCCTGCGCGAGGTCATCTTCGACATCGGCGGGGGCATCCTCGGAGACCGCAAGTTCAAGGCGGTCCAGATGGGCGGGCCGTCCGGCGGGTGCGTACCGGAGGAGCTTGCCGACGTCCTGGTGGACTACGATTCCCTCACCGCCACGGGCGCCATCATGGGCTCCGGCGGCATGGTGGTCATGGACGAGTCCACCTGCATGGTGGACGTGGCCCGCTACTTCCTCACTTTCACCCAAAGCGAATCCTGCGGGAAGTGCACCTTCTGCCGCATCGGCACGAAGCGAATGCTGGAGATCCTTACGCGCATCACCGAGGGGAAGGGCGAGGAGAAGGACATCGCCGATCTGGAAGAGCTGGCCGCGAAGGTCCGGGTCTCCTCCCTGTGCGGGCTGGGGCAGACCGCGCCCAATCCCGTCCTTACGACCCTGCGCTACTTCCGTTCCGAGTACGACGACCACATCAGGAACAAGCGGTGCGCCGCGAAGAAGTGCAAGGCGCTCATCCGCTTCAACGTGATCGTGAAGAGCTGCACGGGGTGCATGCTGTGCGCGAAGGTCTGCCCGACCAAGGCCGCGCGCGGGGAGCGCAAGAAGCCCCATTCGATCGACCAGGACACCTGCATCCAGTGCGGGCTGTGCTATGAGGCCTGCCGGTTCGACGCAATCGAAATCACCTCGGGCAGAGTGTCACGGAATACCGTGACCGCCCCGGAAATGTCACGGGGTACCGTGACCGCGAAGGACTGACCATGGCCGCTGACATGATCGAGATCACCCTGGACGGGAAGAAGCTTCTCGTGGAACCGGGAAAGACCATCCTCGACGTGGCGGAGAGCCAGGGCATCCGGATCCCCACGCTCTGCCATGACCGGCGCCTGGAGCCGTACGCATCGTGCTGGGTCTGCCTGGTGCAGGTGGAGAAGGCGAAGGGATTCGTCCCGAGCTGCAGCACCCGCGTCATGCCCGGCATGGTCATCACCACCGGTTCTTCCGAGGTCACTGCCGCCCGCCGAATGGCGCTGGACCTGCTCCTGTCCAACCACTACGGAGACTGCAAGGCACCCTGCACCCTCACGTGCCCGTCGAACATCGACATCCAGGGCTACCTCGGCCTCGTGGCCAATGGAAAGTTCGCCGAGGCGGTGGAGCTCATCCGCCGCGACAATCCGATGCCTGCCGTCATCGGCAGGATCTGCCCGCGCCCCTGTGAAGAGAAGTGCCGAAGGAACCTCGTGGAGGAGCCGCTCAACATCAACGGCATCAAGCGCTTCGTGGCGGACTTCGAGGCGGGCGCGGGTGGGATGAAGCAGAAGCCCGTCCCGGCGCCAAACGGCAGGAAGGCCGCGGTCGTGGGCGCGGGCCCGGCGGGCCTCGCCGCCGCGTGGTACCTCTCGGAGGAGGGCGTGAAGGTCACGCTCCTGGAATCCATGGAGCAGGCGGGGGGGATGCTGCGCTATGGGATCCCCAACTACCGCCTGCCGCCCGCGGTCCTGGACGCGGCGATCGCCGAGATGCTCAGCAGGGGCGCATCCCTGAAGACCGGCGTGCGCCTGGGACGCGACGTCACGCTGGAAAAGCTGAGGACGGATTACGATGCCGTGGTCCTCGCCATCGGCGCGTGGAAGGGCCGAGAGTTGCGGATTCCGGGGGAGGATCATCCCGCTGTGCTTTCCGGCATCGACTTCCTCCGAGATGTCAACGCGGGCAAGCCCGTGAAGGTCGGGGAGATCGTGGCGATCATCGGCGGGGGGAACACGGCGCTGGATGCCGCGCGCTGCTCGCTGCGGCACGGTGCCTCGAAAGTCACGATGTACTACCGGCGCACCCGGGAAGAGATGCCGGGTTCCGATGCGGAGATCGAGGAAGCGATGGACGAAGGGATCGACATCCAGTACCTGGCCGCCCCGTTGTCCATACAGGTGGAAGGCGAGCGCCTGAAGACCCTCACCCTGCTGCGGATGGCCCTCGGCGAGCCGGATGGTTCCGGCCGTCGAAGGCCGGTTCCGATCGACGGATCGGAGTTCGTCGTGCCCGTGGACACGATCATCTCCGCGGTCGGGCAGTACTCGGACACGAAGCTCCTCTCGGGTACTCCGGGTCTTGTCGACGAGAAGGGCAACCTGAAGGCCGACATGGACACGGGCCGGACGGAAGTCCCGGGTGTGTTCGCCGCGGGAGACCTGCTGACTGGCACTGATATCGCCATCAGGGCAATCGCCGGCGGCAAGCACGCGGCGCGCGCGGCGCTGGCCTACATGGAGGGACGGACCTACCAGCGCCCGAAGGAGTTCCTCAGTCTGAAGGGCGACTTCAAGGAGCCGGTGGCGGCGGATTTCACGGACACTCCGCGCGCGCCGCGGGCGCGGCCGGCAGTCATGGAACCTGAACGACGCAAGCGGAACTTTGCGGAAATCGAGTCGACTCTCCCCGTCGAGGCGGCGCGGGCCGAGGCGGAGCGGTGCCTGGAGTGTGGATGCCAGGACGTGCGCGAGTGTGCACTCAAGCAGCACGCAACAGAGTACGACGCGGTGGCGAAACGCTTCCTCGGCGAGGTGACCATCCACCCCATCGACGATTCACACCCTTTCATCAGCCGCGACCCGTCCAAGTGCGTTCTCTGCGGCCGCTGCATCCGGATCTGCCTGGACGTGCAGGGCATCGGCGTGTTCGGCTACATCTATCGCGGCTTCGCCTCGGTGGTCGCCCCGTCGTTCGGTGTCCCCTTCGGCGAAGACCAGACCTGCATCTCCTGCGGCCAGTGCGTCTCCGCGTGCCCCGTCGGTGCCCTCACAGAGAAGCTCCCGGCGAAGAAGAACGTCCCGCTCGTGGAGCAGACCGTCGAGGGGACCTGCAGCCGCTGCTCCGTCGGCTGCGGGATCGACTACCGCTGGCACGGCAGCCTTTTCACAAGGGTCACCGAGCGCTATGAGCAGCCGAACAACGGGAAGCTCTGCAAGAAGGGAAAATTCGGGCACGATTTCCTCAACGACCCGGTCCCTGCCGCGATCGATCCTCGAGACGCGAAGGCCCGG
>JBEKXR010000514.1:0-3205 GCA_049511935.1 Spirochaetia bacterium
TCAGCCCTCGGGCCGGACGGACTTTTCAAGCCGACAGCGGAGCTTGCACGATTGTACGAGACCGCGATGGGAGGCCGCGACGCCGAGCACACTATCGTTTACTGCGGCTCGGGTGTGACTGCGGCGCACAGTGTCCTCGCCTGCACGCACGCGGGTCTTGGTTTGCCTCGGTTGTACCCCGGCTCCTGGAGCGATTGGATCACCGACAAGGGCAGACCGACATCGAAGTAATCGAAGCAATTAGTATCTTATTGTCCTGAGAGCAAGGCGTGAGACCGCCAGCAGGCAGATACGTCGCGCTCCTGCGCGGCATCAACGTCGGGACCGCCAATCGCGTGGCCATGGCGGACCTGCGCGCGTTGGTGGAGGATCTGGACTACAGCGACGTGCGCACGCTGCTCAACAGCGGCAACGTCGTGTTCTCCGCTGCAAAGGCGGAGCCAGGCGAGGCGGCCCTGCGCATCCAGAAGGCGCTGGAGGCGAAGCTGGGCGTCTCGGCCCTGGTGACGGTGATGAGCGGCAAAGACCTTGCCCAGGTGGTGGCGGCGAACCCGTTGGGCAAGATCGGCGACAACCCTTCGCGCCTGCTGGTGGGGATCCTGGGGGACCCGGCGGATCGGGAGAGGCTTGCCGAGATCTCAAGGAAGGATTGGGGCAAGGAGAGGATAGCCCTGGGGGCGGCAACAGGAGGCAGGGGTTCGGGAGGAGCGGCTCGCGCGGTGTACATGTGGATGCCCCAGGGAGTGATCCAGAGCAAGCTGAACGCGGCGGTCAGCAAGGCACTGGGGGGCGGGGTCACAGCACGGAATTGGTCGACGATGGTGAAGCTGAAAGACATGACGGAATATCCATGAGTGCCTCGAGGGAGCATGCTTCGCGAAATGCCGCCAAGTTCGACGCCTGGGCCCCGACATTTGAGGACAAGCGCTTTGACTTCTTCCGTCGAATGCAAAAGCGTGTTCTGGATCTGGTCGATTTGAGGAAAGGCGCCGCTTTCCTGGACATCGGCTGTGGAACAGGTTGGGCTGTTCGCACTGCAGCAGGAATAGTGGGGCCGGGCGGCAGCGCACACGGCATCGATCTTTCGTCCAGGATGATCCAGGAGGCAAAGCAGGCCGCCCATGGCATTGGGAATGCCCACTTCCAGACCGCGAACGCTGAAGGTCTTCCGTTCGCGCGCAACTCGTTCGATTCCATCATTTGCACGATGTCGTTTCATCATTACCTCGATCCCGAGAAGGCCGTAGGAGAAATGGCCCGTGTGCTCAAACCTGGCGGGAAAGTGTGTATTGTTGATCCAACCGCGGACTTTTTCGTCGTCAAGTGGGCAGACAAACTCATCAAGCGCATGGAAGCTGAGCATGTCGGGATGTACTCGAGCAGGGAGTTCGGTCGATTCTTCGAAGGGGCGGGACTGCGCTCCATCGAGAGCAAGCGGCCTATGTTTCTCTGGTTCACTGTAAAAGCCCACCTCGCGATGAATTGACGAGGATTAGAGCCCCAGGCGGGCCCCAGACCGGCTTTTCGCCCGCCCGATGCAGTGTTATAGTGTGCGCGTGAAGGGTCCATACATTGAGCGCGAGTCAGCGATGATCCGATCCTTTGTTCGCGGAAGACGGATCAGAAGGAGACTCGACCTCGAGCCTCGGCTGGATGCGGCACGGCGGGATTGCGGCGAAATTGTCTCGATGATCATTCACGAACACAAGCCCCTGAAGATCTATCAGTGGGGGTCTCTCATCAACGGCCATTTCTCCGAGAGATCGGATATCGACATTGCCCTTGAAGGGATCACAGACCCCGCAGAACTTTCCGAATTTCGCGGATCGGCCGAAAAGTTGACCCGCTATCCCCTCGACATCGTGGCAATCGAGCACGTGCACCCCGCCTACGCCGAGCATATCCGCCGTCGAGGGAAGGTGGCATATGCTCGATAGAGGACCTGATCCTGAGCTCATGCGGTTTCGACATTTCAAGCGCTGCTATCTCGAGCTCGATTACGACTGGGAGAAACTGCGGTTCCTGTTGTCCGTGCTGCAGCGCTGCCTTCCCCTTGCCCGGGCGGAGCTTACCGCGTTTCGCGAAGAAGTGATCCGCGGGCTTGCCGAAAGCTGATCCATGAGCGAGGCAAATCCCACCTCGAGCAATGAAGCATCAGTCCCGCGCAGGGGCCGCCCGCCCAGGTCAGCGGGGGCTCGCTCGGGGAAGCGCCGTGCGGCTCGCAAAGGCGCGGGCGGGAAACTTCGGATCGGGGACAACTGGAACGTTATTACCATTATTGCCCTCTCGCAGAACAATCCGCTGAAAGCGATAGCCGAGTTCGTGGAGAACAGCATCGACGCGCGGGCGAGCACCATCACCATCATCCGCGGTAAGGAACGCGGCGAGCCGTACCTGAAGATCGTGGACGACGGGGAGGGCATCCCGCGGGATGCCACGGGTGTCCCGGACTTCACTTTCGTCGCCACCCACATCGGCGCTTCCCTGAAGCGCACCCTCAAGGAGAAAGGGGCTCAGGGCATCCAGGGGGAGTTCGGCATCGGGCTGCTCAGCTTCTGGACCGTCGGTGAGTCGTTGACCCTCTCCTCGTCAGGTGCAGACGGGAGGACCTGGCAGATGGAGATGAGGAAGAACGAGCCTGGATACGCCATCTCGGCACGCAAGTCCCTCTTCTCCCACAAGGGTACCGAGCTTCTCATCCGTCCGCTGCTCCCCGGTCTGCGCCAGCTGAGCGGAGAGAAGATCCAGAACTACCTCGCCGCTGAGCTTCGCGACCGAATACGCAAATCGGGGGTTCGGATCCGCATCCTGGACCGCTCTGCAAAAAAAGAGCTCGAGGTCCAGCCGCGGCAGTACACCGGCCGCCTGATCCACGAACTGGGGAGCATCTCCTCCGATCTCGGCGAGATCTACCTGGAGCTGTACCTCAACAGCCAGGCACCGGACAACCACGTGAGCCTCTTCCGCTCAGGGACGCGGGTGGTCGCTTCCCTGGCAGAGATCGATACCTTGAACGTCGATCCATGGAACAGCGGATTTCTCCAGGGAATGATTGACGCGCCTTTTCTGCAGCTCACCCCCGGCACCCGCACGGGCGTCATCCATGACGAGAGTTTCGAGGCTCTCCGCGGTGCACTGGCGAGCGTGAAGGCTCTGCTGCAGGAGATTATCGCGCAGGAGAAAGCCGCGGAGGTAGAGCAGACGA
>JBEKXR010000515.1:0-3196 GCA_049511935.1 Spirochaetia bacterium
AGGCCCGTGTCCGGCCAGGCGGTCTCCGCAGAGCGCAGAAGCGTGTGGGGGATGCGCAGCCGCTCGGCAATGAGCGCCATCCGCTGTCCGTACGCCCCGTTTGCAATGATGAGGATCCTGCCGCCGGGGGGAACGGCTGTTCCCAATGTCGCCTCGACGCAGAAGGTCCCGGATCCCTGCATGAGGACGCTCGTGTAGCCCTCCTGCGGGGTGGCCAATTCCACCAGCTGGCGCCGCACGTCCTGCACGATGCCGTTGTAGTCATCGTCCCATGTGCACCAGTCACGCAGCATGGCCGCCTTTACCGTCGGGGTCGTGCTGAGCGGGCCGGGCGTGAGCAGAACGTAAGGGTTTTCGGGAATTGTGTCCGAGCTCATCGAGTGTTCAGTTCCCGCACGCCTCGCCGTGAGCGGCCAGATAACCGCTGCCGGCGCACAGGGTGCACGCACGCCAGCTCTTCCCGCTCCAGTCCCAGCAGCGGCCCAGAGTGCGGCACTTGGGACACTCGTAAAATCCCAGCTCCATCTCCGGCACGTGGCGCCGGAAGCAGCGGAAGTGGTAGATCCGGCCCTCGTCCACCCGGACCACATCGTGCGTGATCTCATCCCCACACAGCTCGCACAGATGCAGGGTGCGCATCGACGTCAGGACGCTCTTTCGCGACATTGCAGTCCTCCTGGCATGGAATGTACGGCGCGAGTGTGAAGCAGCGTTTAAGATTCCGTGAAGTCCTCGTTACGCGGGGACCCGGATGGGGGGGGGAACGGTTTGCAGACCGTGCGCCCCGTTCGCTAGATCTCGCTTGCGGATCCCTTCAGTCCGTGTGAATTCGCCGAGCTCGGATGCTCTCCCCTGATGATCCGCTCCTCGATCCGCGCCAGCACCGCCCGACAGGTGCCCACGCTCTCCGTGACGTAATGGGCGCCCGCCTTCCTCAGCCGACGTTCCGCCCCCGCCAATCGCGCGTTCCGCTCGTCATCGCTCTGGGCCGCCAGTTCCGTTTCGGCGAGGCCGACCTCGTTGCCGGAGAGGGTCACCCCGATGGTCCACATGCCCGCGTTCAGGCCTTCCTCCACATCGGCGGGGGTATCGCCGATCTTCACGATCCGCCGCGGAGGATAGACACCGAGCGTGATGGCATTCAGGAAGCACATCCATGGACACGGCCGGCCCGCGGGAACCTCAGAAGGGCACACGACGGCGTCCGGAAAGAAACCCTGGTGAGCCGCTTCCGCGGTCAGGATGTCCATGAGGGGGCGCAGGTAGCCCGTCGTGGACCCGATCTTGATTCCCCACGTGCGCAGCTCATCCGTCAGCTCCCTGGTTCCCGGGATGAGGGCGGAATGGCTCTTGACCGCCTGCACGAGGCGCGGCTCCAGGTCCTCGTACAGAGAGTCAGCGTCTGCCGGGGCCGGATCCGCCCCCGTTGCGGCTTTCCACTGTCCGCGGATGCGTTCTTCCGCGAGGAGGCGCCGGAGATGCTCGCGCTTTTCCAGCCCCATCGGTCCACGGGCCTCGGCAAGGGTGACCGTCACGCCCCGCCGCGCAAAGGTCTCCACGATCGAGACGGTTGGCGCGAAGCATCCGAAGTCCACGATCGTTCCTGCCCAGTCGAAGATGACGGCAGCGATCCCTGATTCGACACGTGTCCGCCCGTTCATTTCCCGCATGTTCCGAGATAGGTTGCATGCCGATTGTTAGCCCTCGTTTAAGAAAGGACGAATTTCCTGTTAGGTGGAAAGGCCATAAAAATCCTCGCGGAAGCCGATCCTCAGGCGAGAAGCCTGATCCGGGTGAACACGTATTGAAGCTTGTCCTGCTTCAGAACGGAACGGTAGAAATCCGTCGCGCCCAGGCGTTCCGCCGGCCTGCCGTCCTCCTTCATGTGCCGCTCGTGCGAGTGCGGTCGAACCAGTGGACCAGGGCGATCTCTCCATTCGCAATTTCCAGGGCCGTCACTCCCCGCTTGCCGATTCCGCACCCCGAGTTGAAGAGACAGGGGATGCTGATCTGCTCGTTGTAGAGGCTGCTGCGAAGGCCGTTCTCCCGGTCCTTTTCCCACACACGCGCGAGCTCGCGGCGGCAGGCGCCGATCGCTGTTTCGATGGCCATCCGCGCGCGGGGGGACATGGAAGGGTAGTCCCGGCAGAGCTGCTCGATCCTGAAGCGCAGCGTGTCGATCTTCGACAGGGATTCGAAAAGCGGCCGGTGCGTGTGCCCGATGATCGAGACGACCTTGCGGCTGCTGGAGAACGCATACACCCGGTGCTCGGTGAGGTACTTCTTGCGGCTCTCGTACATCACCGGGACATTGGGGATCCGCAGCGTGTTGGCCACGTGACGCAGGAAGAAACCGGACACGTCGTTGAAGCGCTCGAAGAAGATGGTGGCCTGGTGCCCGTGGAAAAGAAAGATCGTATCTCCCTGGATCGTGAAGCAGACCGCGTCGAGGAGGGTGTCGGACATGCGCGTCTCGACCACGGCCCGCAGCCCCTGGTCGTGATTGCCGATGATCTTGTACAGGGTCCGGCGCCGGCGAAACTCCTCGAAGAGAGCCAGGAGCGGCTCCCAGCGCGCGTGGATCCTGGCGTAGCTGAATCGCTGAAGCTCCTCGATGTCGCCGTTGAGCACCAGCGAGTAACCGGCCTCGAGATAGTAGCCGCGAAGGACCTCCTGGACCATCCCGGCATTCTGCCGAAAATCGTCATGTGCCCCTCCATCGCCGAGGTGGAGGTCGCTCAGGATCACGATGCGGTCAGTCGAGCCGAGCGCGACCCGGGGAGCCTGTTCGTAGAGCCGCTGGAGGGTTCCCTCGATTGAAATCGAGTACTGGCGCGCGGAGCGCAGGGCGGTCATTCCCTGCTCAGCACTGCCTCGCTGAGTGACGTCACGAGGTCCTGGATCCGCTTCAGGTCCTTGGCGCGCCCTTTCGGCTGGCGCGTGGAAAGGAGCTTCAAGCGGCGCACCATCTTCTCCACCAGCTTCGGTTCAATCAGGACATGGCCGGCGTCCGGCGTGTCCCCGCTCGTCATGGCGTGGCGGATCTCGTCGATTCGAGCCTTCACCCCGAGACTGAACTGCTCCGTGGCCTCGTCGACCCGGGCGCGGAGCAGCGCAAGCTCCTGGAGGAGCTCCCGGGCGCTTTCGGCAGATCCCGCATGCCTCTCCTTCTTCATGACGTTCCCCTCCCCGGGCC
>JBEKXR010000516.1:0-3177 GCA_049511935.1 Spirochaetia bacterium
AGGTGCCACCGGACACGGCGGCGAAAATCACCCAGATCCCCACGAGGGCGATTACCATCATGTATTTCCTCAGGTCGAAGCTGGACCCCGCCTGCCTGTTGTCGCTCATCGTCACTCCTCGCTTCCCGCCCCGGTGGCGGCAATCATGATCCGCTCCGGCGTCACGTCCTGTCGCGCGTTGTCGAACTCCCCCGAAATCCGTCCGCGGCACATCACTAGCACCCTGTCGCACATGCCGAGAACCTCGGGAAGCTCGGAGGACACCATGATGATCGAGACGCCCTTTGCCACGAGAGAGTTCATGATGGAGTAGATCTCCTGCTTCGCGCCGACGTCGATTCCGCGCGTCGGCTCGTCCAGGATCAGGATGTCGATGTCCTTCATGAGGCTGCGGGCGAGCAGAACCTTCTGCTGGTTGCCGCCGCTAAGATTGATGATACGGGTATCCAGCGTCGGCGTCTTGATCTGGAACGCGCGAACGCCGGCCTGGACCTCGAGGATTTCGCGGCTCTCGTCGATGCCGAGAAAGCCCGAAAACTGGTCGATCGATGCGATCGAGGCGTTCTCACGGACGTTCATGGTCTGGATGATACCCTGCGCCTTGCGGTCCTCGGTCACGTACGCGAGCCCGTGCTGCAGCGCGTCGCGCGGAGAATCGAACCATGCCTGCGCGCCCTTGATGCGCAGGCTGCCCGAGGCGCGGCCCGGAGGAGCGCCGAAGATGCTGCTGGCGAGCTCGGTGCGACCCGCCCCCAGGAGACCGAAAAGACCGAGGATTTCGCCCTGGTAGAGGGAGAAGCTCGCCTCGCGCACGATAGGCGCGCCGGTGAGGCTGTCGGTAACGGTGAGTCGCTCCACCTCCAGAACGCGGTGCCCGGGGTCGGCATGGTGCTCTTTCGGATAGAACTCGGTGATCTCGCGGCCGACCATCAGGCGCACGATGTCCTTCTTCGACATGCTGCCAATCGGGCCGCCGCCGACCGTCTTCCCATCACGGAGCACGGTGACGTGGTCGGCGATCGTCATGACCTCGTCAATCTTGTGCGAGATGTAGATGCAGGCGATGCCCTCGCTGCGAAGCTGCCGCAGGATCTCCAGCAGCAGCTCGGTCTCTGCCTCGGTGAGGGACGCGGTCGGCTCGTCGAGGATGAGGATCTTCATGTTCGGCAGGCGCAGCACACGCGCAATCTCGATGAGCTGCTGCTTGCCGATGCCGAGATCCTTCACACGCGTCGTGGGCCTCACGTCGCCCAGCTTGAGCTTTCCGATCCACGCGCTTGTCTGGGCATACATCTCGTTCCAGTCCAGGATCCCGCGCCGCGCGATCTCGTGCCCCATGAAGATGTTCTCTGCTGCGCTGAGCTCGGTAAAGAGGCTGAGCTCCTGGTGGATCACGGCGATGCCGGCTTCTTCCGCTTCGCGGATCGTTGAGAACGCGCGGCGCGCGCCTCCGAGAAGGATTTCCCCCTGGTAGGATGCGGCAGGAAAGAAACCGCTCAGGATATTGATGAAGGTCGACTTGCCCGCTCCGTTCTCTCCGCACAGGGCATGGATCTGCCCCTCGGAGAGAGAGAACCGCACGTTGTCCAGAGCGCGCACGCCGGGGAAGTCCTTCGTGATGTTCCGTGCTTCCAGGATGGTGTCCATCGCCGTCATTCTCCACGGGGCGGCCGCGCAAAGCGCAGGGGCCGCCTTCGCGACCCCTGCCTTTGGATGCGCGGTCTCTACTTGGCCGGCTTCGGAGGCCTCTGGGCTTCGGGAACGTTCTTGTAGACCTCATCGTAGGTGTGGAAACCGTCTGCGACGACGGTCTGGAGGATGTTGTCTTTGTCCACCGCGATGATGTCGAGGTTGATGGAGGGTACGTCCTTCTTCCCGTTCGGATACGTCGCGGTCGTCGTAATCTTCGCGCCGCTGGCCACATCAAAGGCGAGCTTGATCGCCGCGGCCGCCAGCTTTGGAAGGGGCTTGTAGACCGACATGGTCTGCTCACCGGCCACGATTGCCTGGCACGTGGCGAGGTCGGCGTCCTGTCCGGTGATAGGGATCTTTCCGGCGAGGTTCTGCTCCTTGAGCGCCTGGATGGCGCCTTGCGCGGTGCTGTCATTGGAGGCGAGGATGGCGTCGATCTTGTTGTTGTTGGCAGTGAGCACGTTCTCGGTCAGCTTCATCGCGTTCTCGGGGAGCCATCCGCCTGCCCACTGGTCGCCGACTACCTTCACGTCACCGCTGTCGATTTTCGGCTGCATGATCATCATCTGGCCCTGGCGGAACAGACGCGCGTTGTTGTCCTCCTTGGGACCGGCAAGGAGGTAGTAGCGGCCGTTGGGGACTTTATTCAGGAGGTACTGCGCCTGCAACTTGCCGACGCCGAGCATGTCGAAGGTGATGTAGTAGTCCAGGTCGCTGTCCTCGATGATCCGGTCATAGGCGATGACCTTCACGTTGTCCTTGTGGCAGGCCTCAACAGCCGGGGCCAGGACCTTGCTGTTCACCGGGATGCAGATCAGGACGTCAATGCCCTTTGTGAGCATGTTCTCAATCTGGGAGATCTGCAGCTTCTCGTCGCCGTCCGCCGAAGTGGCGTAGACCTTAGCGCCGAGCTTGATCGCGTTCTGGACCATGTAGTCCATGTCCCTCTTCCAGCGCTCCAACCTCAGGTCTCCGACAGAGACACCGATCGTGATCGCCTTCTCCTTCGGCTTTTCGCTGCCGCCTGATGCCCACAGTTGAGGAAGAGCGATCAGGCAGGCGAGGATGCCGACGACCCATGCAATCCTTCTTGCTTTCATTCCAAACTCCTTTTCCCGTCATGTCTTCCGGGTCAACGACCCGACTTATTGGAAGGAGAAAGACTCTCCCCCAATTACCTCGCAAGAGGCCGCTCAGCGCCGTGAGGGCCTCACGCACTGACCCACTGTCGAACCACAGGCGAAAAACTCAAATGCTCATCACTTGATTATTTGCTCGAACCTTAGCAGACGCTTGAACAGTTGTCAAATGGAATCGATAGCGAAAAAGTCACTGGGATGAGGGAGGACGGGTCTCGACTATTAGCCAAGGCCCTAGACCATAGAAGCGTAAGAACCATCAAAGCAAGGAATTATGAGAACGTAGATCCATATCCGGAAGGGTAGAGGCACAAGACGTCGCTTGGCCAGGCTGCCTCAATAGTAG
>JBEKXR010000517.1:0-3175 GCA_049511935.1 Spirochaetia bacterium
ATCCGTGGCTTCCTTCATCGTCCACAATTTCGGCGAAGAGGTGTTCCAGCTTCTCGTGGAGCCCCTGGTGGGAGGCATCCACGCGGGAGACGCGTCCCTGCTCAGCCGCGAGGCGATTCTCAGCCCGCCGCGCAGACCCTCCGAGCCTGGCGCCGGCACGTCCCCGCCGTTTCTCACGTTCCCGCGAGGGACTGCGGAACTGGTCCATGCGCTGGAGAAGCGGCTCAACGGGATCACGATTCTCCGCGGGACCGCGGCGGAATCGGTACGACGGCTCGGGAACAGATATCTGGTCGAGACGTCCGGCGGCGGGCGGCGTGAAGCCGATGCGCTGATCATCGCCACCCCGGCGTACGAGAGCGCCCGGCTGGTTGCGCCCCTGGACACCGGAATGCAGGAGCTGCTCGGCCTGATCCCCTTTGCCTCCACGGTGGTGATCCACCTTGCATATCTCCGGGCGGACGTCGCCCATCCGCTCGATGGCTACGGCTACCTCATCCCGAGCGTCGAGCGCAGCGACCTGGTCGCCTGCACGTGGAGCTCGCAGAAGTGGGAAGGCCGGGCGCCCGATGAGCGCGTCCTGCTTCGGCTCTTCGCCGGCCGGTTCGGCCGGCGGGACCTGCTGGGAAAGTCCGACGAGGAGCTTTTCGGGCTCGCCCGCGGCGAGCTGTCCGCCACGCTGGGCATCACGGCCGTCCCGGTGCTGCAGCGGCTGCACCGGTGGGACATGGGAATGCCGCAGTACACCGTCGGTCACGTCGGGCGGGTGGACGCAATCAGCGCGCGCGCCGCGGCGATTCCGGGGGTGTTTCTTGCGGGTTCGTCGTACGGCGGGGTGGGTATCCCGCAGTGCGCGCAATCCGGAGCCCGGGCAGCGGCTGGCGCGCTCGGTTATTTCGCCCGGCAGGGAGCGCACGCGTGAAATCACAGAAGCTGCAGTTGAATATCGAAAAGTCCCGCGCGCTCTTTGCCGAGGCCGTGACGCTTCTTCCCGGAGGAGTCGATTCTCCCGTGAGGGCGTTCAAGGCGGTCGGAGGCGAGCCGCTGTTCATCGAGCGCGGGGAAGGCCCCTGGCTGTTCGACGTGGACGGGAACCGTTACATCGACTACGTCCTTTCGTGGGGGCCCCTCGTGCTCGGGCACGCCCATCCGCGCGTCCTCTCGGCGCTCGCGGAGGCGGCATCCCGAGGCACGAGCTTCGGCGCACCCAGCCCCCTGGAGCTGGAGCTTGCCCGGCTGGTCCGCTGCCTCGTGCCGAGCGTGGAGCTGATCAGGTTCGTCAATTCGGGAACAGAGGCGGCGATGAGCGCGCTGCGCCTGGCCCGGGCATTCACCGGCCGGGACAAGATCGTGAAATTCGCCGGTGGATACCACGGCCATGCCGACATGCTGCTGGTGCAGGCAGGCTCGGGGGCGGCGACCCTCGGTCTGCCCGATTCCCCGGGGGTGCCGGCGGCGGTCACAGCGGACACGCTCTCATGCGCGTACAACGACCTCGAGGCGGTGGAAGAGATTTTTGACCGGCAGCGGGGGAGGATCGCGGCGGTGATCGTGGAACCGGTCGCAGGGAACATGGGCGTCGTCCTGCCGGATGCCGGTTTTCTGCCGGGGCTGCGGGCAGTGACCAGGGCCGACGGCGCGCTCCTGATATTCGACGAGGTGATGACCGGCTTCCGCGTTCATCCCGGCGGAGCTCAGGCCCTGTACGGTGTCGTGCCGGATCTCACCGTACTGGGAAAGGTCATCGGCGGAGGCCTGCCGGTGGGTGCCTACGGCGGACGCCGGGATATCATGAACCTGGTCGCCCCGGCGGGGCCGATGTACCAGGCAGGAACCCTTTCGGGGAATCCTCTCGCGATGAGCGCGGGGATCGCAACCCTGAAAGAGCTTGGCCTTCCAGGAACCTGGGACCGGCTGGAGAAGACAACGCGCGATCTTGCGGAAGGGTTGTCCCGATCCGCGCGGCGCGCCGGCGTGCCGCTGCAGGTGAGCCATGCAGGCTCGATGTTCGGAGCGTTTTTTTCCAGGAAGCCGGTGAGGGACTGGGAAAGTGCAAAGCAATCAGACACCGGCCGTTTCTCGCGGTACTTCAGGCGGATGCTCGAGAGTGGTGTCTACCTCGCGCCTTCCCAGTTCGAGGCAGGATTCGTTTCAACCGCGCACGGTCCCGCTGAGGTGGAGGCCACGCTGAAGGCCGCGGAAACCGCCTTCGACGGTCTGATGTGAACTATCGGGGACCTGCGAACACCAGCAGGGCGAAGACGAGCGGCAGGTACAGCAGCGAGCTGCGCAGCACAATCCGCGCGCTCTGCGGCGTCTTGCGCAAAGAGTGGAACACACCTGCCGACAGGAATCCCGCGCCGACGACCAGGCACCCGACCAGCGCAAACCGGCTGGAAAGCCCCGCCAGGAACGGGGCGGCGCTCAGCGGCAGCAGGAGACACATGGCCGCCACCATCAGGGATGCCGCGGCTGCACCCGTCGGCTCTGAGACCGGAAGGACCCTGATGCCCGCCCTCTCGTAGTCATCCCGGTACATTGATTCGATCGCCAGGAAGTGCGGAAACTGCCAGAGAAAGAGGATACCGGAGAGTATCCAGGCGCCCGGCTCGAGGGTTCCCCGTGCCGCGGCCCATCCAATGAGGGGCGGGGTCGCCCCTGACAGCGCCCCGACGGCAGTGTGCAGCTCCGTGTGACGCTTCAGGGGCGTGTAGATGAGAACGTAGCTCACGAACGTGAAAAGCCCGACTACTCCGGCGATCCAGCCCAGCCGCGCCGACAGGAGGAGGAGCGCAGATGCGGTGACGATGAGGCCGAAAGCGAGTGCCTGGCGCGGCAGGAGCCGATTGCCGGGGAGGGGCCGGGTCGCCGTGCGCCTCATCAGGCGATCCGTGTCGCGCTCGAGGTATGCATTGAGCGCAAAGATGCCGCTCGCCAGGAGGCCGGTGGCGATGGTCATGAGGGCGAACCTCTTCCAGTCCGGGGATCCTCGGTCCGCGAGGTAGAAGGAGGCCATGGCCACGATCAGGATAAGAATGGTGATCCGGGGTTTGATCAACTGGAGATAGCTTTTCATGCCGACCTCGAGGCGCGCAGGCTCCAGAGGGACAGGACCGTCGTTTCCACGATGAGAGCCGAGCCCAACCCGAGATGAAGAACCGCAGGAATCACCACC
>JBEKXR010000518.1:0-3175 GCA_049511935.1 Spirochaetia bacterium
CGTACACCTCCGCCGTGGTCATCCTTCTCACGGACGGGCAGACGAATACCGGCCCCGATCCCCTGGACGCGGCCGAGCAGGCGGCCAACCGAGGCGTGCGGGTCTTCACCGTGGGCGTCGGCACGACCCGAGGGGACATCGTGGGCGCGGAAGGAAGGTCTTTCCGCGTGGCGCTGGACGAGGATGTCCTCAAGAAGATCGCGCACAACACGGCAGCCAGCTACTACAAGGCCAGCGACGAGGGCCAGCTCATGCAGATCTACCAGGCACTGAGCGTCCGGCTGGTCATGGGAAAAGACACGACGGAGATCACGGCGCTCGTTGCCGCGGTTGCCTTCGCCGTGCTTCTCCTGGGCGCGCTCCTCTCGCAGCTCTGGTTCAGCAAACTGGTCTGAGGGAGCCCTTCTCCCGCCCGGTGCCGCTCTCCCCCTAAGGCTCGCCGAGGAGCTTCAGCCCGAATCGGGACTTGAGCTCGGGAATCCAGTCACCGAAGAACGTGAGGCCATACCGCTCGGCGATCTTCCCATGTTCCGGGCTTCCCGGCTTGCCGCCCGCCTGAAAGAACTCGGCGGTCTCGAGGAAGAAAACCTCGAATCCGGCGGGGGCGATGATCTCGACCAACAGGGCGGGTTCGTCGGTCGGGTTCCAGAATGTGTGCGGAACCCCGCAGGGCTTGTAGATGTAATCTCCGGGGCCTGCGGTGAGGATCTCGTCGCCGATCCGGGCGCCGAAGCGGCCGTGAACGACGTACGAGACTTCGTCTTCCATTGAATGCACGTGCGGCGGCACGAGCCGACGAGGCTGCATGGGGTGCTCGACGACGGACACCCGGCCTCCGCTTTCTTTTCCCCAGAGCTTGAAATGAACTCCGAGCCCACCCAGGTCGACGAGCTTTCCGTCGGCTTTCGCGATGGCAAGGGGTCCGGAATAATGAGCGTTCATGTGGTCCTCCTTCACGAGTGCTTCGCCGATTATCCGGTGAACATTCGTGTATACTCATATATACCGCGTGAAGGAGTGAATGTCAAATCGGTGTACGCCCTTGTTCTGCGAAATAAAAAGGGTATAGTAATCGCATGCCTCGGACCTACCGCTTGCAGAAGAGGGCTCAACGCCAGGGTGAGACGCGGCAGCGGATCATCGATGCCGCCGTGGATCTGCACATGTCCCTCGGCCCGGCCCGCACGACCGTCAAGGCGATCGCCGAGCGCGCCGGTGTGGAGCGCCTGACCTTTTACCGCCATTTCCCCAACGAGCGGGACCTGCTCTGGGCGTGCTCGCGCCACTACCTTGCGCAGAACCCTCTTCCCAAGCCCGAAGGCTGGCGAAAGGTGCTGGACCCGCGTACGCGGCTGCGAGGTGCGCTTCGGGAACTCTTTCGCTACTACGCGCGAACGGAGAACCGCTGGGTCCTGATCGGAAGGGACCGGCTGCTGCGCCCGGACCTCGCGGAGTTCGGCGGACCATATGTCGAAAGATGGGCGAAAATGCGCGAGGCCTTGACAGCCGGTTGGTCCGTCCGCGGTCCGCGGCGGAAGCTTGTCGCCGCCGCCCTCGGGCACGCGCTTGATTTCAGAACGTGGAGCTCGCTTATGCGGCAGCAGGGTCTGGGCGAGAGGCAGGCGATCACGCTCCTGGAAGCGATGGTGGACCGCGCGGCGGGGGCCGCCATCGGGCGATGACGTGAAGTGACATTTTCACCGTCGCGGTTGACAGCCTCGCCTCGACAGCCCCTGCGGTTGACACCCCGTTCCGGCGCCGAATACACTGCACCGCATGAAAATCCTGCTCTGGATTGTCCTCCTGGTGATCTGCGGGCCCCTGGCCCTCGTCGTACTCGTGCTGTACCCGATTGCGTGGCTCATCCTGCTGCCCTTCCGGATTTTGGGCATCACCATGGAAGGGGTCTTCGGCCTCATCCGCGCCCTCTTCTCCCTCCCCGCGAGGATCATGGGAGCGCCGCCCCGCAGATAGCCGCCTACGTGCCGCTCCCCCGGGCAGGATCCTGCGGCTCCTCATCATCACGGCGGACGACTTGGAGCGTGAAATTGGAAGCGAGCGCCGCCATGGCGCCCAGGGCAGCGAGGACGGGAAGGAAGAGGGCGCCTACAACGCCGAGAGTGAGGGGAATCTCCAGGTAGGTCTCACCCTTCTCGTCCTTGATGATGATCCGCCGCACGTTTCCCTCGTGGACGATCTCCTTCACCTTGCGCAGCAGCTCTTCGCCCCTGACCTTGAACTCGTTGGTCGTATCCGGCTCCATGTGCGCCTCCTGAGCAGGCAGGATATGCCGCAGCCCGGAAGGGGTCAAGGAAACTCCGGTGGGAGGGCCGGATCGCGCCTGGCCGAGGGGGTCTCTGCTTCCCCACTTTCACCTGGTCGGGTATAAACGTCATGATTGAGCTCATACACTGGAGGGGCGGCAATGGCGTCAGACGGCTATCTTCTCGGTTTCGACGTAGGAAGCTCCTCGATCAAGGCTGCGCTGATCGAGTGCGCCACCGGCCTCGCGGCCGGCGAGGCCACCAGCCCGAAGACCGAGCTCGCCATCGCGGCCCCCCGGCCCGGCTGGGCCGAACAGGATCCTGCGGTCTGGTGGGAAAACGTGGCTGCCGCGGCCGCCGAGCTGAAGGCGGCGACGGGCACGGCCTTCGACTCGGTGAAGGCGATCGGGATCGCCTACCAGATGCATGGGCTGGTGCTCCTGGACAAGGCGGGAAAAGTCCTGCGGCCCAGCATCATCTGGTGCGACAGCAGGGCCGTGGACATCGGGGAGAAGGCCTTTCGCGGGATCGGCGAACAGCTCTGCCTGGACCGGTTGCTGAACTCGCCGGGCAATTTCACCGCGTCGAAGCTCGCATGGGTGAAGGAGAACGAGCCGGAGGTCTTCTCACGAGCCGCGGTGATGATGCTGCCGGGCGACTGGGTCGCCTTCAGGATGACCGGAGAGCGCTCCACGACCCAGTCGGGCCTTTCCGAGGGGATACTCTGGGACTTCATGGCAGGTGGACGGGCGGACATGGTGCTGGACTGGTACGGGATCCCGCACGGGCTGGTCGCGGCCGCGCTGCCCTCCTTCTCGGCGCAGGGCGGAGTGACGGCGGAAGCCGCGGCTGCGCTCGGTGTGAAGAAGGGCACGCCGGTCTGCTACCGCGCCGGCGATCAGCCGAACAAC
>JBEKXR010000519.1:0-3174 GCA_049511935.1 Spirochaetia bacterium
TCTCAATCTCAGACTGAGTCTCAGTTTGAGCCACATGGAACCGCCCGTTTTCGGGTAGGTTCCTAAGTTCCTACAACGTAGGAACTTGCTATGGGCGATACTGGATTTGAACCAGTGACTTCTACCGTGTGAAGGTAGCACTCTGGGCCGCTGAGTTAATCGCCCAAGAACAGCAGTCATCGATTGTATACATCAGCGGCGTGAGGCCTGTCAATCCGGAGTGGGACATTGGGGACCTTGAAAGGAAGAACTCTTACGACTATAGTTGATGAAAGCAGCGACGAGTCGACGGAAGCCTGCGGCAAGAGGGAGGGCTATATGAAAAAAAGATTATTTCGAGGCACGAAAGTAGACAAACGGGACTTGCAAGGAAATGCCGCCGGATTCGCATGATTAAATGATTGCCAAGTAAACAAATAAAAGGGATTTGTCGATCCTTTGGTTGGTATCGATCTTGCATTGATAGACCGGACAGCGATCAGCAGCATGAAGCAGAACCAGGAAATCATTCGACCGCTTGCAAGTGAACCATTCAGTGTTGGCGCGCTCCTCTCGAGGTTTCAGGGGGAAATCGTCAGGAAATCCCTGCATTTCCTGATCGCCCTTGTCCCGCTTCTCGCGTCCGTCAATCTTTCGGCCACCCTCGGTCTCCTGGCCGCAGGCACGCTGTTCTACTCCTTTGCCGAAAACTCACGGCTGCATGGCTTCTCCATTCCGCTGGTGAGCGACCTGACACTGATCGCCTCCCGGGAGAGGGACAGGCGCGGCTTCGTGCTCGGACCAGTCACGCTGGGGCTCGGGGCCATGCTGTCCCTGCTCCTCTACCCGCTGCCCGCTGCGTCGCTCGCAATCTACGCGCTCGCGTTCGGGGACGGGATTGCCAGCCTCGCGGGGACGATGGTGCGCGGACCCCGGATCCCGCTCGCCGGCGGCAAGACGATCTCAGGAAGCCTTGCCTGCTTCGCCGCGGTCTTCGTCGTGACATTGAGCGTCACCCAGCGGCCCGTTGACGCGTTCATCCTTGCCGTCGCCGGCGCTGTCCTGGAGGCGATCCCCGCGGGGAACTTTGACAACGTCATCCTGCCGGTCGGCATCGGCCTGATCGCCTCCCGGCTCCCCGTCTCCTGATTAGTCACATCGAAAGCGCCCGGAGGGAGAGAACCGCGCCCGCGGCCTGCATGATGAGGCCGGTCGCCAGCGGCGCGGGCTGGAGCGCGAAAAACATGAATTCCCTGGAGGCCACGAGGAGGACGAGGCCAATGGCCAGCCGCACGAACCTCGAGCCCCTTCGAGCAAGGCCTGCGGCAGCCCCCGTGAACATTGCGAGGAGCCCGATCGCGAGATTCACGAACCACACGCTCTGTTCGTCCCCGAGCTTCCAGGTGAGCTGGGCGAGGAACACGGTGCGGTCCATGGGGATGTAGGCGGCCATCGCGAAGGAGACCAGGAGCACGACGCCGGCAAGGAGGAAGAACCTCCGGTACTTCAAGTTCGCGCAGTACAGGCCGGCGATGAGCAGCCCGAGCACACCCACGAACCTCCCCCAATAGATGACGCGGGTGAGCAGGATGGAGAAGGAGACGGGGCCGTCCGTAGCGAACAGCACGGCGGTGCCGGCGCGCAGGCATTCCAGGCCGAGGGAGAAGAAAAACATCATGAGGAACGGGATGACGGGAGAGGATTCCCGGCGGGAGATCGCCCGGGCCCGCAGCGTGGCTGCGAGGGAGACGAGCGTCGCGGCTGCCGCCGCGCCGATCCGCCACAGTGCCGGCGGCGCGGCGCCCGTGCCGGGATCGCGATACAGGAACCACCAGGCATTCTCCTGAAGCCCGCGGAGGCGGTCCAGCAACACCGGCATCGCCAGGAGTGCCGCGATGCCGAGCACGGCCCCGGCGACGAGCAGCAGCAGGAGCGCGGAGGCGGCGGAAAATGCGACGGTCCCCGGCGATTCGCGCACGCTGGCATACTATGACGTTCTTTGCGAAAAGGTCAAAACATTGTAGCATTCCTCATGATCGTCATTTTTCGACAGGACGCAACCGAGGAGCAGATCCAGAGCACGATCCGGAAGATCGAATCACTCGGGTATACCCCGCACCTGAGCCGCGGCACCGTGAAGACGATCTGCGGCGTGACCGGCGACGATCGGGCAATCGGCGAGTCGGAGTTCGACCAGCTGCCCGGCGTCGAGAGCGTCCTCCGCGTATTGAAACCCTACAAGCTCGCTTCCCGGGAGTTCCACCCCGATCCGACGCATGTCGAGGCGGGAGGAGTCACTGTCGGGCCCGGTTCGTTCTCGGTGATTGCAGGACCCTGCTCGGTGGAGACAGAGGAGCAGGTGGAGGCCAGCGCGGCGCTCGTGGCGAGTCTCGGGCTGAAGCTCTTCCGCGGCGGCGCGTTCAAGCCGCGCTCATCGCCCTACTCCTTCCAGGGCCTCGGTGAACAGGGACTGGAGATCCTGAGCGCCGCGGCGCGCCGGCACGGGCTGACGGTCGTGACGGAGATCATGTCGGAGCACGACGTGGACCTGGTGGGTCGGTACACGGGCATCTTCCAGGTGGGGGCGCGCAACATGCAGAACTTCGCGCTCCTGAAAGCGATTGGTGAGATCCGCAGGCCGGTCCTGCTGAAGAGGAGCATGATGGGCACCATCGAGGAGCTCCTGCTTTCGGCGGAGTACATCATGAAGGGGGGCAACCCCCACGTCATTCTCTGCGAGCGGGGCATCCGGACATTCGAAACGCAGACCCGCTACACGCTGGACATCGCCGCAGTGCCCGTCATCAAGAGGCTCAGCCATCTGCCGATCCTCGTCGATCCCAGCCATGCGATGGGTGACTGGCACTACGTGGCCCCGGCCTCCCTTGCCGCCCTGGCCGCGGGCGCCGACGGCATCATCGTGGAGATCCATCCTGATCCCGCCATGGCACTCTCGGACGGGAAGCAGAGCCTCAACCACGCGCATTTCGAGGACCTGATGCGAAAGATTCGCGCCCTGGCGCCGCACCTCGGGGTCCAGGTCAATTAGTCGCGGCCGACTGGCGCTCACGCCTGCGCGGGCAGCAGTGCGGGCTCCCGGCGCCAAATTCTTCTATAAGAAACGGCCCTGCCGTCGATACTGTTACCAGGAGCACCTATGTCAAGACGGCTTGCCCTGGTCTGGGTATTGTTCCT
>JBEKXR010000520.1:0-3159 GCA_049511935.1 Spirochaetia bacterium
GAAACAGCGCTTCGCCTGTCCTCGTTGGATGGTCCCGACCTGATACTTCTGGACGTCATGATGCCGGGCATGGACGGGTACGAGGTCTGCAGGAGGCTGAAAGAGAACCCGAAAACCGCCGACATCCCGGTCATCTTCATCACCGCGCGGTCGGATATCGAAGACGAGCAGCGCGGACTGGATCTCGGCGCCGTCGACTACATCACCAAGCCGATCAGCCCCCCCATCCTGGCCGCGCGGGTTCGAACCCATCTCCGGCTCAAGAGCATGAGGGACTTCCTGCGCGACAAGAGCGAGTTCCTCGAACAGGAAGTCCAGCGACGGACCCGGCAGATCGGCGCGATCCAGGACGCGATGATGGTGGCCCTGGGTTCGCTGGCGGAAACCAGGGACAACGAAACGGGCAATCACATTCGACGCACCCAGCACTACGTGATGGCGTTGGCACGGAAGATAGGCGAGCACTCCGCCCTTGGCGAAACTCTCACGCCGGACATCATCCAGCTTCTGTACAAGTCCGCCCCGCTGCACGACATCGGCAAGGTCGGCATCCCTGACCGCATCCTCCTGAAGCCCGGCAAGCTCACCGAGGAGGAGTTCGAAATCATGAAGACCCACACGACCCTGGGCTGCAATGCCATCCTTACCGCGGAGAGACTCCTGGACTCCCCGACGACTTTCCTGCGCATTGCGCGCGAGATCGCGTGGACTCACCACGAGCGGTGGGACGGGACCGGATACCCCCAGGGGCTTGCGGGGAACGACATCCCCCTCCCCGGACGCCTCATGGCCGTGGTCGACGTGTACGACGCCCTGGTGAGCAAGCGGATCTACAAGCCCGCCATGCCGCACGAAGCGGCGCTGGGTATCATCAAGGAAGGCATTGGCACCCACTTCGATGCCCGTATCGTCGAGGGGTTCCTTGAATTCGCTGGTCAGCTGCCGGAAATCTCGCGCAGGTTCTCCGACGAGAAGCGAGATTCGCCATGAACTCGCAGGAACGAAGAACCATTCTCGTGGTCGATGACTCACCCGTGGACCTCGCAGTTCTGTCCGAGATGCTGAGACAAGAGTATTCCGTACTCGGGGCGACGAACGCGACCTCTGCCCTGGAGATCCTGCATTCCTCCAAGGTGCCCGATCTCATCCTCCTGGATGTCATGATGCCGGGCCTCGACGGCCTGGAGTTCTGTCGGCAGATCCGCGCAAACCCCGTCACGGCACGGATCCCCGTGATCTTCGTCACCTCGAAGGACACTGACGAAGACGAGGCGGCCGGCTTTGCAGCCGGAGGGGTGGACTACGTCGTGAAACCCGTGAATGCCCACCTTCTGCGGGCACGAGTGAAGACGCACGTCGAGCTGAAGCTGGCCCGGGAGGGCCTGGAGGCCCAGAACGAGCTTCTGAAGGAGAACTCACGTCTGCGGGACGAGGTGGAGCAGATCAGCCGCCACGACCTGAAGAACCCCCTGATGGTCGTCATGAATATTCCCGGTTTGCTCATGCACCGGCCGGGCATTGGTGCGGACGAGGCGAAGTGGCTGCAGATGATCCAGAATGCCGGGCGCCGGATGCTGGAAATGATCAACATGTCAATCGACCTGTTCAAGATGGAGAAGGGCACCTACAACCTGCGCCCGGAGCCGGTGAACGCCCTGGCAGTCGCACGGCAGATCGCGGACGCGATGGCCAGGATCGCTTCCGATGGCTCACTCTCATTCGATTTCATCGTGGACCAACAACCGGCGGAGGCCGCGGGCGTTTTCCTGGTCAGCGCCGAGGAGCCCCTCCTCTATACCATGCTGTCGAACCTCATCCGAAACGCCGTCGAGGCCTCCCCCGCAGGGGGGCGGGTGTCGCTCTCATTCTCGACGGGCGCGTCCGGAGCTATCGCCATCCACAACGCGGGCGCCATCCCCGCGAGCATCCGGGGAAGACTCTTCCAGAAGTTCGCGACTGCGGGCAAGCCGGGCGGGACAGGTCTTGGCGCATACTCCGCGCACCTCATTGCGAGGACACTCGGGGGAACGATCGATTTTCAGTCCTCGGAGGAGGCGGGAACCACGTTCACGGTGAGCCTGCCTCGCGTGCGCGGTGAATAGGAAGGACCCACATGGAGGCGTTACAGTGCGGAGCGGCCGTCGAGTTCTTCCGTCATCCCGAGTCGTATGGCGCGAGCGCATCGCTGGCGATAGATCTCCACGGGCGGATCGTCCGGCGCCTGTCCTGCGACCCTCTCGAAGCGCGAGAGGGCCTCAGTGAGGCGTCCGGCGTGGAAATCGTAGACGCCCTTCTCGAACTCTTCCCTCGTGCTCCTCTTCACCTCCCTCACCTTCGGGTCGTCGGCGTCGAAGACCTCGTACACGGAGACGGCCTGCCCCTTGCCCCTGAGCTTGACCTTGTCCAGGAAGCGGAAATCGATACGGTTGGGGTCTTCCAGGTCGAACAGCGCGTCGCTGGAGACCAGGAGGGACACACCGTACACCTTCGTCAGCTCCTGGAGACGGGAGGCGAGGTTCACGCTGTCAGAGATTACCGTGCCCTGCATGAACCGTTCGTGGCCGATCACGCCGAGCATGACAGTGCCACTGTGGACCCCGATCCCCACCCCGATGGGCGCGTATCCGAAGCCGGCGCGATGCTGGTTGTAGATGGGAAGATGCGAGAGCATTGCCACCGCTGCGGAGAGCGCGGAGCCGGCACCTCTGGGGAACAGGGCCATGATGGCGTCCCCGATGTACTTGTCGATGAACCCTCCGTTCTCCCATATGAATGGGTTCATCCGGCGGAGGTAGGAGTTGAGAAAGGCGAAATTCTCCTCGGGGCTCATTTTCTCCGACAAGCTTGTAAAGGAGCGGATGTCGGAGAAGAGGATGGAATACTCGAGCTTCACGTGATCTCCGAGCTTCAAATCCACGATGGTCGCCTTGTCCATCGCGCGCAGGAACTCCTGGGGAACGAATCGTGCATAGGCGTCCAGCGTGGCCTGAAGCTGCTCCTTGCTGCCGGCGAGGGAAAGCCGCAGCTCCGCGTGCCGGCGCTTCATCTCGTCATTATAGGCCTTCAGACGGGCCAGCGAGGCGACCTTGGCGCGCAGCTCCGCCGCCTCCACGGGTTTCGACAGCAGGTCCACCGCACCTGCTCTCAAGGCGCGGAGGC
>JBEKXR010000521.1:0-3151 GCA_049511935.1 Spirochaetia bacterium
GGGAGCGCGGAGTCACGACAGGCCATCCCAAAGTCTCACCACGGCACGCTCGTTGAGCAAGTCCTGCAAGCCATGTATGCTCAGCGCGGAACCAAGTGACATGGCAGACCGGTTCGACTGCGTCATCGTCGGCTCAGGCCCCGCGGGCCTGGGCGCCGCATTCACACTCACCGAGAAACGCCCGGGCATGTCCATCCTCCTCATCGACTCCTCGGGAACGAGCACCGGCGGACTGTGCAACGACTGCAAAATGAACTTCACCTTCCCGATCGGCTTCCCCTTGGACTGTTGGGAGGAGCCCGAGGCGGCGCGGTACCTCGCGGCCGTCGCCGCGCACCTGCAGCCCCAGATCCTCCCGAAGCATAACATCGGCGTCTACGAACGCCGGGCGGAGAAGCTCGGCGTCCAGTTCATCGAGGTACGCCAATCCCACCTCGGCACTGACGGGGGGGTGACCCTCGCGCGAAAGCTGATCGGTGATCTGAGAGAACGCGGTGTCGAGGTTTCGCTGAAAGAGACCATGACCGGTGTACGTGAGAATGACGGTATCGCCGTCACCGACAGCCGGGAGATCGGCTACGGGTCGCTGGTGGTCGCGCCCGGACGAAAGGGTTTCGCCTTCATGCAGCAGCTCATGGACTCACTCAGTGTGCCCTACATCGACAACATCGTGGACATCGGCTTACGCGTGGAGACGCGTGAGACGAACTATCCCATCGTGCGCGACTACTACGACCCGAAGTTCCTTTTCCCCGAAAAGGTGCGCACATTCTGCACCAACAGCGGGAAGGCCTATGTGGTGAAGGAGAAGTACACAACGCGTGCAGGCCGCGACTATTTCAGCGTCAACGGCCATGCCTTCTCGCAGCGGGGAAAGGCGAGCGGCCTCGTGAACTTCGCCTTCCTCAAGACCGTGCGATTCACCGCCCCGCTGGCGAGCGGCCATGAGTTCGCCGAGATGCTGGGACAGCAGGCCATGCTCATGGGCGGAGGCCAGCCCCTGATGCAGCGCGTGGGAGACTTCCGCCTGGGAAAGCGCTCAAAGGCCGAGAGCTTCACCGGCGACCTCTACGATTTCGAGCCCACACTGGCCTCCTGCACGCCGGGGGACATCTCACTGGCAATGCCGGCAAAGGTGCTGCGGGCGATCTGGAAATCGATGAAGGCGCTGGACACGATAATCCCCGGTGTCCTCCACCCCTCAACGGTGATGTACTACCCAGAAATCAAGCTCTACGGGAACAAGCCGAAGTTCCTCGACGGTCACTTCCAGGCCCGGCCCGGCATCTATCTCGTCGGGGACGGGGCGGGAACGAGCCGGGGCATCACGGCCGCGTGGGCGAGCGGCATCCGGGTTGCCGAAGGTATCCTCGAGCGCATGGCACAGGCGACTTCTTGACTGTGGTCGGTTAAGGGCGCTTCTGCTGCTCGACCAGCACCATTTTCGGCGTCCTCCCGCAGCCAGGGAGAGGTGATAGGGATCCGTGGTCTCTGGGCTGCTTTCTTTGCCGTCCAGGCGCAGAACGATTCTGGGCGAATCGGCTATGGGGGCCCGATCCCCACCCCCGCGTAGTAAGCGTATTCCACGACCTCCAGGTAGCTGACCACTTTCGCGACTCCTTCCACCGTGCCGGCAATCTCGACGCACCGGTCCATCGCGGCCGGAAACCGCACTGTTCCATGCAAAGCGACCGCGCCGTTGTCGCACACGACGTCCAGATACATGACAGGAACGCGTTCGCGATAGACTATGGCTACAATCACGTCCTGAGCGATGCGCAAGTCTAGCAGTACGTCGCGCGCAAGGTCGCCGACGTCAGCGTATGTGGGCGAACGCAGGAGCGCTGATACCATATCGCAGGTTTCCGCAGGAGATATCGTCGCGGTGTTCACCACCAGGTCATAGTCCGCCGGCGAGTCCCAGGCTGCATTGAAGAAATACTTGTGGTATCCCGCGCGGTCGTGATCGCTCTGATGGATCATGCGAAGCGTCTGCTGCTCGTCTATGCCGAGGCGCTCGCGGAGCCGCGCCACCCGAACCTTGGGGGGAGCGATGATCCTCAGCTTGAGCGCGCCGGGTATGCCCCGAAAGATGATGTTGGCTCCTCGTCCGACGATGATGCAGTCCTTTTCACCTGCGAACCGATACATGGCACTCTTCATGAAGGTGAAGTACCGATTCTTCTCCAGCGTGAATTGCTCCCAAAAGCCCGGCCTTTTTTCATCGTCCCCATCGAAACGCGGCTCGGTCATGCCTAAATTCTTGAGCAAGACCTCCAACGACTCCTTGTCAAGCTTTGAATAGCCAAGCCTAGAGGAGAGCGTGTCCGCTATCTCTGTTCCCAGGCTTCCAAGCTCTCTCGAGAGCGTGATGATTGCCATGGCGAGTCCTCCTCCCCCAGTGAATTCCCCGCGACCCTCTTGCCGACCTCCTCGCCGCCTCTGCCTATGAAGCGGGAGATCGTTCTGAGGCACACGGACGTTCCCTCCAATAAAGAAAACAACCGAGGAGAGGGGGCTGTTACGGGTGAAAAACTGTGCCCCGGGCCCAGAATGGGCCCTCGTCGCGCTGAATGGTTGCTGATGTTGTGATACCACGAATGAGCGTCAAGGAGCTTGCACGGAGGCATCGGGAGATATCTCCTAGGGACGTTGGCTCCCTCTACTTTCGATTTCGCCATACTTGCCTTCCAATGGCAATCACCGACAGGGCAATGGCAGTCACCGGCAAGCCGTTTTGCTACATCGTTGCTACAGCGGGAGCATCGCCCTGCCCTGGCATGGCACCTTGATCCGCCCGTGTACTGTTTGGCTGCTTATCGTCACCCGGGCCCCGGGTGCCTCCGATTTCGAGCCCCTCAATGTCCGGCCCGATGTCCACTCCGGGGACCCTCCTGGGATACGGCAGGTCTTCCGAAAGTCGCACCACAGGCCACCACACGCGACGACCGCAGCTCGGGAGCTGGATAAACACAAGGCTCGGGCGACTTGTCCCGCTAAACAAGCCGACCGGTCCAGGAAGAAGTCCAACTTTTTCTAACGTTGGACTTTTTGAAAGCGGAGACTTTTTGAAATTAGGCTGAGTATATCACACGGCCAAACAAAAGGCCCGGAGCGGGGACCGGGCCTCAAAGGGTAATGGAATGTCGGG
>JBEKXR010000522.1:0-3141 GCA_049511935.1 Spirochaetia bacterium
GGATGCGAGGATCGACGATCGCATAGAGTACGTCGATAAGGAGGAAGGTGAGAGCGAGGGCGACCGTTATAAAGAGCATGAGCGTCATTTCCAGTGGATAGTCGCGCTTGTAGATGCTGCTCACGAAGTAGCCCCCAAGCCCCGGAATGCGGAAGACCTGCTCCACAAAGATACTTCCGGTCATGATCCCTGCGAACATGGGCAGCATGATGGTCAATATCGGTATGAGCGCATTCCTGAGAACGTGATGTCTCATTAATCGCCATTCGGATAGTCCCTTGGAACGCGCCGTGAGAATGTAGGGCTCATTGAGGACTTCAAGCATGCTCGAACGTGTGTATCGGGCGATGATTCCCAACGGGAAAAGCCCGTACGCAATCGCGGGCATGATCCAGGTCTTCGGTCCCGCGAAACCACCCGTGGGGAACCAATGCAGTCCAAGAGAAAAAACGAGCACCAGGAAAATGCCGCTCACGTACACGGGCACCGAGATGGTGTAGCTTGCAAGCGCGGTGCACAAGTAATCGGCAAAGCTGTTGGGTTTCCGTGCTGCAAATGCCCCGAGGAACAGCCCCATGGGGATAGCGTACGCCAGCCCGAGCCCCCCCAAGAGTGCGCTCACCGGAAGCGTTCGACCAATCAACTGAGGAATCTCCTCGCCAGGGCTCTGGTACGATTTCCCAAAACGAAGATGCATCGCGTTCCACATGAAATCGAGATACTGAACGTACAAGGGCTTATCCAAGCTGTACATCTTCAGGATCTTTTCCTTCTCTGCCGGCGAGAGGGGCATTTTATCGGCGTCGAAAGGTCCTCCGGGCACACCGTGCATCATCGAGAAAATGACGATCGATACGATGAACAGGGAAACGAGCGACGAGAGTACCCGCTTCAATATGTAACTCGCCATGTTGCTCTCTCCTCATCACCCTTGGTCCCTTGTTCGGATGGACTCGAGGTTCTAAGCCGGTGGCGGACGGCGAATGAGGACCTAGAATCAATCAGTGCGCGCAAGTACAACACGGCTATTCGAGTGACGAATCTCACCCTCTTGACATGGACAGGGAGTCTCCGGCGACGAGTTGTAGACTATTCTTCAGCCATTGCTTTGTCAAGGCAGCTTCGTTTTTGGAAACGGCGGATGCCGGCGTCGGGAGCGATGGAAGAGCCGAGCAGAGGGAAAGGAATCGGCTTCGCATGGATCATCCGGTCTGGAAGTCCCATTTCACCGACGCCTGACCGAAGCCCCCCTGTTTCCCGATGCGAAACAGGAATGATCCGGCAGGAGCAAACTGCATGGTACAATCGGTTTCACGACCGCCGCGGCCGAAGAATCGGGCGTGCCGCGTCTCGGCGATGGCGCGCTCCGAGGCGCCATACTCCATGGGATATGTAATCCGTCTGGCCGCCGGGTGGGCTGCGAACACGATGAAATCCGCTTCGTCCTCGCGAACAAAGAAGTCAGGCCCCTCCTCGCACTGGAGGAAGGGAGGGACATCGCGCAGCGCGGGCCGAGGATCTGAAGAGAACCGCGTTCGGGCTCCGCTCGTTAAGGAATCGACCAGATCGGAATAGTCACGCCTCTTTTTCTTTCCGGGCTCGCGAGGGCGCCTCGTCAGAATCACGCGAGCCCCGGCGGAGGAGAGCCGCGCCAAACGCTCGAGGACAGAACCGTCGAGGTAGAGGGAATCGACTACCAGGGCGTCGACGGTGGCGTGCCCCCAGCGTAAACCGCCATCGGGCAGACATTGCGCCGTGTCGAGGAATGCGCCGGTTACCCACAGCGGCGACCAGGGCCTCAAGAGCTCCGGCAGGCAGGGATGCTGGAACTCCCACCAATAGCGCGCGCTCGGTTTGCGCAGTTCATCAGGCAATTCTCCTTTCATCCTGACATCCTCGAGCGGAACGAGGCAGGCGATTCGATGTGCAGGTCTTCCTTCCCGGAGAAACTCGGAGATCTCCTCAAGGTATCGATTGAACTCCCCCATCCGGGCAGCCAGCGCGCCATCGGGCCCGACGTGCACGGAGGCGTAGAATCTGTCTTCGCTCCTTGGCGCGCGAAAAGGCATCCCGTGCCAGATGTAGCGGTTGATCCCATGGGCGGCGAGAGCGTCGGCGAGCAACTTGAGGTCGCCGATCTTCTCTTCGCCGAGGTGGGGTCCCGGGGCGGGCCAGGGGTTCCAGCCGTAGAGACAGGTGAATGCCTCGCAGCTCACAATCTCTTTGCCGGCAAGCGCGGCGGCCGAGGCCGCAAATCGGGAGAACGCGGGATCGAAAAGCAGGGCTTCAGATTCCGGAACGTCCGCTTCAGAGTAGGCGGCAACGATGTCGGTCGGTGCTCCGTGGCACTGGACTCTTGAAAGAGCACCGAGGCTCCGGCACAGCGAAGTGAAGGGACGATAGAATTCCTCGATGACGTATTCTCCGAGCACAACACGATAGTCGTAGCGCTCATCAGGGCGTTCGCTGAGGCAGGGCATGGAGGGTTCGATTCCGTACCCATAGCGATCCTTGAAGCGTTCTCCAAAGCCCTCCGTCCAGAGCTTTCCGTCATCCTCCGCCTCCCATGAGTCACAGAACAGACAGGAGGTTTCTCCGGCCAGCGCGGGCGCAAGGGCAGCCGCAGTTCGTCGCCCGTACGACTCGAACGCGCGTCTGTCCAGGTGATTCATGACCGAGGGCCCGCCGGGCAGGTCGCGCGACTCCCAATGCCGATCGATCCGCTGCGGGGAGGGGCCCGAAAACCACTGCGATGTCTCCCCTTCGGCGAGCGCCGAATCGCCAAAGGGCCACAGGCTTCCAAACGTGAAGTCGCACCCCAAGCCGAGGCGGGAACAGATTTCCTTGGCGTCACGGACCAGGGCGGTCCACTCCGGCGAAAGCCAGCGGGGCCCTGCTGGTCGACCCGGTAAGGGATACACCCATGCGATCTCCACACCGCCAAAGCCCTGCCTGGAAACCCACCGGAGCTGACGGTCGAGGTCGCCTGTGTCAATGCGTTGATTAAACCACCACCAGCGGACGTAGGGTTTGTTCGTCTTGAAGAACAAGGGATCCTCTCCCTTGGTTTTCACGATGCTGTCTCCTGCATCCACGAATCCGCTGATGAAATACCTACCACGGTGATCGCACAATGGCTAC
>JBEKXR010000523.1:0-3133 GCA_049511935.1 Spirochaetia bacterium
TATCGCTCCTCGTTTTCGCGCGCCTCTGCATACAGGCGCGCCTTCGACAAGGCGATGCTCACGTGATCCCCGAGCACGGTCATAAGGTGCAGGTCTGCCTTCCCCATCGCCACGCTGTTGATGCTCTCCACGTTGAGCGTGCCCACCGCCCTGCCCTGGTCGAAGAGGGGGATGCACACCTCCGAGACCACGCCTTCGATCGCGCCGAGGTAATCCGGGTCAGCGCTGACGTCCTCGATCAGGATCGGCAGGCCCGAGCGTATCACACGGCCCATGATCCCCCGCGAGACGGGTATTCGCTCGATGACCCGCGGGTAGCCCACCTGGTGCTGCAGCACGAGCGTGTCCTCCTGCAGGACGTACAGGCTCACCTGGGTGTAGCCGAAAGTCCGCGCTATTCCCTCTACAACCGTTCGGAAGATGACGGGAAGATCCAGCTCCATCGCCAGGGTCGTGCGCACCTGGTCGAGGAGCTCCAGCTCCTTGGCCTGGCGCTGGGCGGAGGAAAGCAGCGCCCGAAGGTTCCGCTCGCTCTCCTCCGTGGCTGCCTCGGCACGCCGCCGCTTGGTGATGTCCCGAAAGGAGATCATCCTCCCCACCTGCTCGCCTTGCGGCCCCCGCAGGGCGGCGACCCTGAGCTCGAAAATGAGGGATTCGCGGCGCACGATTTCCATGTCGCTGTCGCGGGCGTGAGACAGGGCCGCAGAGAGGTCGGGCCATCCATCGAGTGCCCGCTCGAGGAGGGAGCCGATGACGGAGGAGTCCGTGCCGAGCAGGGAGAGGGCGATCGGGTTGGCATCGACGACCCGCCCCCGCGTATCCTCGACGATCAGTCCGTCCGGCATTACCTCCACGAGCATGTCCCGGGCAATCGGAGTGAGAGCAAGCATCCTCCCGCGGGTCAGTCCCCAGAGCAACAGGAAACCCGCGATCGAAAATGAGAGCGCCGGAGTGTCGAGCCCGGGAAGGGGGTTGACGGGAGCGACGTAGGCGGCGAATCCGGCCCAGACGACGATGACCGCGGCAAGGACGACGGCGCTTTGCCGGGCGAAGACCCGCGGCGCGCCGACTGCCGCCTTACCGACGTAGGCGCTGGCCATTATGACCAGTGCAAAGTCGTACGCAGACAAGATCCACCACGCGGGGCCGTGCTCGTAGACGGCCAGGTTGCCGGCGGAAGGCTCGGCAAGCTTCACCGAGATCCAGACCAGCTTGTGCCACTCGTTGGTGGCGGCCAGCCCGAGTGCCGCCGCGGGAATGACCCACAACAGCAGGACGACGGGCAGGCGGATTTGCCGCTCACCGTGGCGGAAATTCCAGGCGAACAGGAGAAAGAGCGGCGCGACGTTCACTGCGCCGAGGTACGAGATTTTCGAGAGGAGAAGCTTCGCGGGGATCCCGACGGAGCCTTCCTCCAGGGAGACCGCGGCCGTCCAGATCGACACGGCGGTCATCATCAGGGCGAAGACCGTGCCCCCGGGGGCGGCTCTCCGCCTCCAGGCGACGACGGCCGCGAAAAGTGAGACCAGAGCGCTCGCTGACTGGGCGAGCACGTACGGCGTGAAATCGAAGCTCATCTGCGGTCCGTCACATATCGCCCGTACACTCAATTGTATTCGAAAGAGCACCGCGCCGCCATGCCGTTCGCTCTCCCGCGGGTGGATGCTTTCTGGACATGTGCCGGTATTTCCGGGATACTCGGAAGGGAGACCCCGTGACAGCGCTTGCGTTCCTGATCGCGTTTCCGCTGGCGATCGCCATGGTCCTGCTCGTGTTCCGCTCGCGCCGCGTCAGGAATGTCGTGGTCATCGCCGCCGCGGCCCTGATCGCCGTGGGCTCGCTCAGCCTCCTCCTGCCGCAGCCCGGCTTCATGTCCGCCGCTTTCTCCGTGCCCGCCGAGTACCTCAACTGGACCGTGCTTGGGCTGGAGCTCGCCCTGGCGGCGTTCATATTCTTCCTCGGCGTCCGCCACGTCCGCCACCTCGTCTCGCTTCTCGCGCTTCTCCAGGCAGGATTTGCGGTGGCAACCGAGCTCCTCTTCGGGCGGCGGATCGAGGTCACGACACTCATCGCGGCGGACAAATTCTCGCTCATCATGGCGGGTATCGTCGGCATCGTCGGCAGCCTGATCGCCGTGTACAGCCTCGGGTACATGAGGGCCTACCACGAGCACCACCGCGAATACCGCGACAGGCAGCGGTTTTTCTTCTTCCTGCAGTTCGTCTTCCTCTCCGCCATGTTCGGGGTGTTCTTCTCCAACAGCCTCCCCCTCCTGCTTCTCTTCTGGGAGATCACGACCCTCTGCTCCTTCCTCCTCATCGGCTACAACGGAACCGCCGAGTCACGCGGCAAAGCCTTTCTCGCGCTCACGCTCAACCTCCTTGGAGGCCTGGCATTCGCCGGCGCCATCCTCTTCCTGGCGTCGACAGCGGGCACGGTGGAGCTGGACAAGCTGATCGCGATGGAGAAAGGGGCGGCCCTCATCCCTGCCGCGCTCCTGGCCTTTGCCGGAATGACGAAGTCCGCCCAGATGCCATTCTCCCCCTGGCTCCTGGGCGCCATGGTTGCTCCGACTCCGGTGTCCGCGCTCCTGCATTCGAGCACCATGGTGAAGGCGGGCGTGTACCTCGTCCTGCGCCTGGCCCCGGTGCTGCACGGGACGATTCCCGGAACCATGGTCGCGCTCATCGGCGGCATCACCTTCCTCGCCGCCTCCTTGATCGCCATCTCGCAGAGCGATGCGAAACGCGTCCTCGCCTGGTCGACGATCGCCAACCTCGGGCTCATCGTGCTGTGCGGAGGCATCGGCACCTACGAGGCGCTCTGGGCGGGCATTCTGCTGATCCTCTTCCACGCGGTCACCAAGGCGCTGTTGTTCCTGTGCGTCGGCACGTTCGAGCAGAAGACCAACACCCGCGACATCGAAAGCATGTCGGGGCTCATTGTCGCGATGCCGAAGCTGTCGATCATGATCCAGATCGGGATCGCGGGCATGTTCCTCGCGCCGTTCGGGATGCTGGTGAGCAAGTGGGCGGTGCTCCGGGCCCTCGTGGACTCCAACCCGCTCCTCGTTGTCTTCGTGGTGTTCGGCAGCTCCGCCACCCTCTTCTTCTGGGTGAAATGGATGGGAAAG
>JBEKXR010000524.1:0-3133 GCA_049511935.1 Spirochaetia bacterium
GATGCGGCAATCAACCAGGGGAACTCCGGTGGGGCGCTTGTCAACATTGACGGGCAGGTCATCGGCATGAACACCTGGATCGCCGCACCGTCCGGCGGGAGTGTGGGGTTGGGCTTCGCAATTCCCATCGACAACGCGAAATCGGCGATCGACCAGTTTATAGCGAAAGGCCATGTCCAGTACGGCTGGCTGGGCGCGATGATCGGCGACATCCAGGACAGTTCCACCTACCCGCAGCTCGCCAAAGACATGAAGGTGGAAGGGATGAAGGGCGCGTTCGTGCTCGATCTGTACAAGGGCTCTCCGGCGGACCGGGCAGGCCTCAAGCCGGGCGACTACGTCACTGCAGTCGGCACCTCCCCGATCTCCGATGCGAACCAGCTCACGCAAATAGTCGGCTCGCTGGAGGCGGGCAAGAGTTCCATCCTGACGGTCACCCGGTTCGGCGAGCAGAAGAAACTTACGGTGACGATCGGCGAACGGGACGATAAGGACCAGGTGGCGCAGGGCAAGAACCTCTGGCCGGGCATGACGGTCGTGAATCTCGACGAGCAGATCCGGCAGGAAGCCAGCATACCCCAGAACCTGCGCGGAGTCGTGGTCGGTTCCCTTGTCAACCAGGACACACCCGCGGCCATCGCGGGATTCAAGCCCGGGGATGTGATCACCGCGGTGAACGGCAAGTCGGTGAGGAACATGATGGACTTTTACCGCGCGCTGAACGAGGGTTCCGGTAGGAACGCGTCGTTCCAGATCGTGCGTGACGGCACCGAGGTCACCATCGGGCTGCAGACATAAAGTCAGGGACAGGCGTCCAACAGCACTGCCCGGCTGGAGTATCCTCCGCCGGGCCTGTTTCTAATCGATCAGCCCTGATCCCAGTCGATCACCCGAAAACCGTGCCGCAAATTAGTGTAGTGCGCCACACGCCTTTTCACATTTCGCGAAATTGGCACGGAGGCCTTTATCTCGATCCGACATAAGTCTTCACCCGGTTTGTCTGTAGGGGCCCAAAACCGTACTTTGGAAGGACATCTAGTGCGATGGCTACCCTAAAGCAATTCAACGGCGCCTTCTTCCGAGACTTCTGGGGACTGGTCAAGCCGTACTGGTCCGAGTCAGAAGAGCGCTGGAGCGCTCGCGGACTCATCGCCTTCGTGATAGTATTAAATCTCCTGATGGTTTTCATCTCCTACCGCATTACCGAGTGGTACAACACGTTCTGGAACGCCCTGCAGCGCTATGACGCCACAGCCGCGTCGCACCAATTGCTCATCTTCGCAGTCCTTGTGACACCTTACGTCATCGCCGCGGTCTACCAGACCTATCTCACCCAGATGCTTCAGATCCGCTGGAGGCGATGGCTCACCACCCGTTACCTTGATGCTTGGCTGGACCACGGGACCTATTATGATATGCAGCTTCTCGGTGACGGCACCGACAATCCGGATCAGCGAATCAGCGAGGACCTGTCGACCTTTACCTCGCAGACGCTGAATCTCTCGATCGGCCTGCTCAGCTCAGTCACCACCCTGGTTGCATTCATCGCCATGCTCTGGGTGCTCTCCAGCCAAGTCGCCATTCCCTGGCACGGTGGAAAGATCGTCATCCCCGGTTACCTGGTATGGGTGGCCGCGATCTATGCCGTCTTCGGCACGGTCCTGGTCGCGTGGGTGGGCCGCCCGCTCATCAAGTTGCAGTTCAACCAGGAGCGTTTCAACGCCGACTTTCGCTTCAGCCTCGTGCGCCTGCGGGAAAACAGCGAGTCCATCGCACTCTATGGCGGGGAGCCGCGGGAGCGAGGTCAGTTCCTTGCCCGTTTCACCAGCATCTTCGAGAACTTCTGGCAGATCATGCGCCGGACCAGGAGACTGAACTGGTGGATCTCCGGGTACGGCCAGGCGGCTGTCATCTTCCCCGTGCTGGTAAGCATGCCCGCCTATTTCGCCAAGGTCATCCAGATAGGGACGATCATGCAGATCTCGAGCGCCTTTGGCCAGGTCCAGGGAGCACTCTCCTACATCGTCAACAGCTACACAGATCTGGCGGCCTGGCATGCGGTTGTGGACCGACTACAATTCTTTCAGCAGGCGATGAGCAAGGTCAGAGATATCCGGGAGACCCACTATAGAATCGTCCGCCAGAATGGCCCACGCCTGCATGTCCGGAACCTCGACGTGAGCCTGCCCGACGGCCGCGTGCTTCTGCGAGATCTCGACGTGGAGTTGAATCCTGGCGGGCGCTTGCTGATCATGGGCCCCTCCGGCAGCGGGAAGAGCACTCTGATCCGTGCGCTGGCCAACATCTGGCCGTTCGGAGAAGGAGTTGTGGAGCTGCCGGAGAGAGACTTCGTCCTCTGTCTTCCTCAGAAGCCTTACCTTCCTCTGGGCAGTCTGAAGGATGTGCTCCTCTATCCCTACGGCGATCCCGCCACGGGTGAGGCGGAGGTCCGCGAGGTCCTCGATACCGCGGGCCTGCCCTCGCTCTCCGATCGGCTGGCGGAAAGCCGGCTGTGGAGTCACGTACTGTCTATGGGGGAGCAACAGCGGATCGCCTTTGCCCGCATCCTCCTTCAGCGGCCTCGCTGGGTTTTCATGGATGAGGCAACCTCGGCCCTCGACGAGCCGGCGGAAGCGAAGCTCTATGAGACTCTCATCCATGAGCTGCCGCTGACAGGTATCGTCAGCGGCATCCACCGCTCGAGCCTGATCGCCTTTCATGAGTCACGCTTGGTCTTTGAGGGAGAGGGACGGTGGCGGGTGGAGAGGATATAGGAATGCCTTCAGGGCATCGAAATCCCGGATATCCCACGAACAATCTCAAGCAAGGCTGGCCCGGGGGGATCTGCAGCCAGCAATCGACTCACCATAGAAATTCCTATTTCGAATGGCGTGATCGAGTATAGTCGGGCTCGAGGTGAGTCCGGTGACGGCGCGGTCGCGCATGGCTGCTCTACACCATGCAGAATCTCCCTTGCAAACTGCATGACGTCTTCACAGCATGGAACGATGGGTCTCCCTGCGAGGGCATCGCGAACACCCTGACAAAATCCCCTCTCGCCGTGTCGAACTCACCGCTGCTGAAGTGGGCCCATCCGGAAAGGTACAAGACCATCGGGGCGAGCTCGTGCGAG
>JBEKXR010000525.1:0-3118 GCA_049511935.1 Spirochaetia bacterium
GGAGTGGGTTTCGGCACCATCTCAGGACTGGTAATGGCGTACAACAAGGCCATCCGGGATTTCCTGGGCACGATCTTCGATTTCACGAGGCCTGTGCCGGTCTTCGCCCTCATTCCTCTCTTTATTCTCTGGTTCGGCATCGGGAGGGCCCCTCAGATCGCGTTGATTGCCCTGGGAACTTCCGTGGTGCTCGGCGTGACAACGCTGGAGGCAATCCGCAATGTCCCCACGATCTACATTCGGGCGGCCCTCACGCTCGGCGCGGGTCGGCAGAGGATCTACTCGACGGTGATCGTTCCCTATATCGTGCCCCACCTGATCGGCGCGATTCGCGTCGCGGCTGCAGCCTCGTGGGGGCTGGACGTGGCTGCCGAGTTCATGGGCTCCCAGACCGGCCTGGGATACCTGATCGTCATGCAGCAGATATATCTGAGAACAGCCGGCATCGTCATGCTGGTCGCCATCTACAGCGTCCTGGCTGTCATATTCGACACTCTTATTGCCCGGCTGGAAGAGCGGATCACGCCATGGACGGAAAGAAGATCGAGCATCGGAGTCGTGGCTTCAATCGTCGGGAGCGGATAGAGGGAGGAGGTGATGTGGAGTGGGTAAACGTAGGATGCGTTCTCTTTGGTTTCATGATATCGATTCATTTTGGAGGAGGTGAAGTATGACTCGGAAATCTCTCGTGTTGATCGTCGTGGTAATGGCTGCTGTACTTCTTCTCGGTGCGAGTAGTGCGGCGGGCGCGCTCGGGAAACCGGTCGTCGTCCGTGTCGGGATGACGCCCTTTTTTGACTACCAGTTCTTCAGTGTCGCAAAGGAATATGGTTGGGACAAGGAGCTCGGGCTTGATCTGCAGTTCCAATGGCTTACCCAGAGTGGCCCATCAATACAGGCATTGGCGAATGGCTCGCTAGATACGGTGAACACGTGCGTCGTATGCAATTTTCCCTTCTATGAGTCCGTGCCCGAGATGCAAAATTTCCTGACGGTGAACCAGTTCAAAGGGTTCGTCGTGCTCGGGCGTCAGGGGAAGTCGAAGTCCTACAGCGAGCTGCTTGCGGAGATGGGCGATGCCGACAAGGCCAAGAAGGCCACTATCGAGCAGTTCAAGGGGAAGTCATTCCCCATCTATCTCGCCAACTACAAGCCGCTCCTGACCGCCGTTCTGGAACAGGCCGGTATGGACTTCAAGGATATCAAGACCCTCAATTTCCCGGACGATGAGAAAGCAGCGCTGGCGATGATCGGCGGGACGGGCGACTTCTATGTAGGCGGTCTGCCATCGGAGATCAACCTGATGATGAACCACGCGGATCAGTTCAAGCTGATCGGTGGCGCGGAGATACTGGGTCCCGCGGGTCTCTGGTACAGCAACATCGCGGTCACGGAAAAATGGCTTGCGGCTAACGAGGACGCCGCTCTGAAGATCATGGCGATGTCGTATCGGTACAACCGCTACGTGCGAGAGAAGATCGATGCGATCATGCCGATCGTCGTGAAGGCGATGAACGACCACTCGGGCGTAGCGACCGACATCAACTCATTGAAGTTCATTTTCGACAAGTTCCTCGAGTTCCGTACGTACAAGCAGGATGCGGAGACGACCTACAATCCCAACTCTCCTCTGTTTTGGGAGAACTCGGCGAAGTACTATGTCGCAAAGTCGACAGAGCTTCCCAAGGGAGCGGATTATGCCCTCAAGAACCCGCTGAACGCCTGGTACAAAAAATTCATTGCGAAAAAAGACCTACTTGCATGGGTTGACACGCCCCTCAAATAGAGGCGAAACGTCGTGAGCCTATGGGAGGCGAGGCCGGTTTCCCCCGTGCCAAGCCTCCCTTGATCGGTCAGACGCAGTGAGGCATCACGGAGAAGATCATGACACAGGCTGAGTTCGTTACCATGAAGGAAATCACTACACAAACGACTGCGTGGGCACACGCGATCGACAAGGTAATCGAGAATGCGCGGGCAATCACGGCCCTGGACATCGCGTCGTATCGGCAGGTTCTGTGCGTCGGGTGCGGCAGCACCTACTACCTGGCGCTCTCCACGGCGTCACTCCTCCAATCGCGCGCGTGCGTCATCGCCCGGGCGTTTCCCGCCTCGGAGTTGCTGCTCAACCCGCTGAGCGTGTATGTGGAGGGAAGAATGCTGCTCATCGCCATTTCGCGATCCGGCGCGACCTCGGAAACGTTGCGTATCGTGGCAGATTTCAAGGCACGCCGCCTCGGCACCATCGTCGTCCTCACGAATGATGGCGATTCGCCTCTCGCGCGGCATGGGGACATTGTCCTCTCGATAGAGGACGGACAGGAAGTGAGCGTGGCGCAGACACGGTCGTTTGCGTCGATGTTTGTTGCCGCCTCCGCTGTTTCCGACATCCTGGGACCCAATGCGCTGTTCCTAGCATACAAGGACGCGCTGATCGATCGCGGAAGCCGACTGATACATGATGAGCAAGAGCTGGCACGGGACATGGCGAGGAACAGGAAAATCCGTCAGGTCTTCTTCCTCGGAAGCGGCCCGCGCCTCGGGCTGGCGAAGGAGGTAAGCCTGAAGCTGAAGGAGATGAGCCAGACCGTTTCCGAGCCGTTTCATTTCCTTGAGTTCCGCCACGGACCTATATCGATGGTAGATGAGCACACCCTCGTCGTGGGGATGGTATCCGAGGGGGGATACGATCACGAGATGGCGGTTATGAAGGACGTCCGGCGCCTGGGCGGGAAGACCCTCACCCTTGGCGAGAAAGGGACCGATATCGAGTGGAAATCGGGGATTGCGGAATACGCGCGCAACGTCCTCTACCTGCCTGTTCTCCAACTGTTTGCATACCATCGCGCCGTGTACCTCGGGAAGAACCCGGACACGCCGCGCAACCTGGCCGCGGTTGTCGAGCTAGACCTCGGGGTCTGACGGGATGAGTGGTTCTCCGGCACGCCGAAGAAAGCCGCGATTCGACGTCGTCGCGATCGGCGAGATCAATGCGGACCTGATCCTCTCGGGTGACGTAGAGCCAGCTTTCGGGCAGGCAGAGAAGCTCGTCCATGACGCGAACCTGTGCATCGGCAGCTCCGCGGCCATATTCGCCTGCGGGGCCGCGCGCCTGGGG
>JBEKXR010000526.1:0-3118 GCA_049511935.1 Spirochaetia bacterium
CCATGTGGGGCCGGAATGCCAAGGATTTTGCAGATTCCTCTTACAGTTGCTTTCTTGACCATTGTGTGCCTCTGCAGAGGCGAGTGTGTCTGCGTTCTCGGGTTCACCCACACATCGTGCCGACTTCCATAATGATTGAGAAAACAGCCGTGAGCGCGAAGATACCTTTCCAGCGCTTACCGGTTCATGCCTTTACGCTGGCCAGCTTCTTAATGAGTCTTCTCCGAGAGGCAGAAAGAGCGGCCAGAGCATCTCGGGCATTATCGAAAGCATCCTTGACCGTTTCTGCTTCCGTAATGAGCTGCGGATCAAGGGGAGAGGTGACAATGTATCCGCCTTCTTCTGCTTCTTGAAGGTCAAGAACGAGCTTGCCGTCGCTCACCATGTAGTGCTTCATCCCCCATAGGATAGGCAGCAATTTGTATTCTCTTCAACGGTGCACTTGGGATCCTTGCAGTTCAGTCACATCGCAACTCTCAGACCTTCGCATATATCAAAGAGAAAGATATTCCCAAGCGCATAAGACCATGCAGAAGCGAATCAAGACCGCGATCGAGCGGAGGGTGATACCGGAGGCGCTCGGACACCTCTACTCCCAGACTTCGGCGTGCGTCAGGGGTTTGCGACGTACCAGCGCCGACATACGCTCATTCGCGACATTGACCAGGACAGCATCCTCGCGGATTCTTGGTAGCCATGGTGTATCTCCAACCGTTGTGCAACACTTGTGTGACGGCAAGAGCCCGGCGAGACGAGAGCTTTCGGGACGGGCAGCTCAAGAATCCGAAGGTGAAGAAAGATTGCGACGCCCTCGAGGCGAACGCGACTCAGGATCGCCTGGACTCGCGACTCACGAACATCCACCACGCTCCATTGATTTCGCACTGTCCCTCGCGTAAAATCCCGCCATGCAAACTCGATCCGCCCGCGTTCCCACCGGCCGGAAGCTCCGCGACGTGCTCTCGCATCTGAAATACACAGATGTCAAGAAGCTCCTCGGCCCCTCCTGCGACAAGCTCCTTCGCGAGGGAGGTCTCTTCGAAATCGACCTGGAATCGCAGGTTACACTGGATGCCAGACGCCTGACCCTCGACCTGGGGAGGAGCAGGGCGACAATCCGATTGTCGGAGGAGCGCTCCGGACGAATCGTGGCTTCCTGCACGACCTGCGCCACCAGCTGCGAGCACATCGGGGCGGCCTTCTCCCTGATTCTCGAAGAGAAGCTCGCCCTCGGGCTCTCGGCCCCTCCTCCCGATGATGCTCCCCTGGAGACCCTCACGGAGGAGCAGCTCGTCGAGCGGGCTCTTGCGGACCGGAGCGAAAGGGCGCGGAAAGAGAAAATGTCGCTCTCCTCCTTGAACGGCGAGGGGATCTGGAGCGACTACGCGGTCACAAGCTCCGTATCCGGAAAAACCTACAGAGTCGCGCTCCGAGGATGGGAGCGGGGTGAGTCGTATTGCTCCTGCCCCGACTTCAAGACGAACACCCTCGGCACTTGCAAGCATGTCATCTTCTCCCTCGGTGCGGCGAAACGGCGCTTCCCGAAGCGCGAACGGGAGAAGCGCTACCGACGCACACGCATCAGCCTGCACGTTCGCTATAGCAGCACCGCAGAGTTGCGGCTGGCGCTCCCCGAGAAGCTCGAGGCGCGGGCGCGGGCGGTCGCCGCGCCGCTTGCAGGCTCGGCCGTGACGGACATGGCTGACCTGCTCTCGCGGATTCAGCGTCTCGAGCGCCTCGGCCATCCCGTCCACATATACCCCGACGCTGAGGAGATGGTGAACGGACTCCTCCTGAAAAAGCGACTGGACACTTTGGTGGAAGCGATCCGCCGCGACCCTGCCGCGCATCCCCTGCGAAAGTCGCTGCTCAAGGTCGAGCTCCTCCCCTACCAGATGGACGGCATTGCCTTTGCCGTAGGCGCGGGCAGGGCGATTCTCGCGGATGACATGGGGCTGGGCAAGACCATGCAGGGCATCGGGATCGCAGAGCTTCTTTCCCGGGAGGTAGGGATTTCCCGCGTGCTCGTGGTCTGCCCCGCGTCGGTCAAGTCGCAGTGGGCATCGGAGATCGAGCGGGCTGCCGGCAGGACAGCCCGACTGGTGGCGGGCGGGGCGCGCGAGCGCGCCGACATGTACCAGGGTGACGCGTTCTATACGGTCTGCAACTACGAGCAAGTGCTCCGAGACCTCCCCTCCGTCGAGCGGGCGCGCTGGGATCTTATCATCCTGGACGAGGGACAGAGGATCAAGAACTGGCAGGCAAAGACCTCGCGCGTTATCAAGGGCCTGGCCTCGCCTTTCGCCCTCGTGCTCTCGGGCACTCCCCTTGAAAACAGGCTGGATGAGTTGTACTCGGTGGTCCAGTTTATCAATGCCCGGCAGCTGGGACCCGCGTTCCGTTTCTTCCACAGGCATCGGGTTGTCGACGAGAAGGGCCGCGTGCTGGGCTACAAGAACCTCGACGAGCTGCGCCGTGACCTGGGCCCCATCCTCCTGCGCAGGACCCGCGCCATGGTGCTGCGGCAGCTGCCGCCTCGCAGCACCGAGATCCTGCGTATCGCCCCGACCGCCCAGCAGGCCGATATCCACGACGGCCACAAGAGGACGGTGATGACCATCCTGGCCAAGCGGTACATCAGCGAAATGGACCTGCTCAGGCTGCAGAAGGCGCTTCTCATGTGCCGCATGGCCGCGGACAGCACCTTCCTCGTGGACAAGGAGCCGCCGGGGCACTCGACGAAGCTCGCCGAGCTCGACTCGCTGCTGGAGAAGCTCGCCGCCGAGCCGGGCAGGAAGATCCTCCTCTTCTCCGAATGGACCACGATGCTCGACCTTATCGAGCCGCTCGTCGAGAAGCGCGATATCGGGTTCGTCAGGTTGGACGGCTCGGTGCCGCAGGGCAAGAGGCAGGCTCTGGTCAATCGATTCCAGCGCGATCCTCAATGCGCGCTCTTCATGGCGACGAACGCGGGCGCCACGGGACTGAACCTGCAGGCCGCCGACACGGTGGTCAACGTCGACCTGCCATGGAATCCCGCGGTGCTCGAGCAGAGGATCGCCCGCGCGCACAGAATGGGCCAGAAGCGGCCGGTGCACGTGTACATCCTCGTGACCGA
>JBEKXR010000527.1:0-3105 GCA_049511935.1 Spirochaetia bacterium
TGCTTTTCCGCAGGCCCTCATGGTTGTGGCCGAGGATGAGCGGTCCTCCGGCGAGGATATAGTCGACGTACTCGTTCCCGTCCACGTCCCACAGCCGGCTCCCCTTGCCATGGTTCATGAACAGGGGGTAGGGCACGCTCGGCGTCCACGCGTGCTCGATTCCCCGCGGCAGCACGCTGCACGCCTGCTTGAAGAGCCGCGCGGAACCCGCCGTGCGGTCCGTGAACCCCTTCATCACGGCGGCGCTTTTCCGCGGGTCCAGCTTTCGGGCAGGCCGGGCGGCAAGTGCCCGTGTGCGGTCGAGGATCTCCTGGTACTTCATTCGTCTCCCCTGGTTCGGCGATGCTGCGGTCATCGCCCGCAAATGCGGCGCAAGGCTCGCAGTATACTTGAAGGTAGCCCTCGCGTCGATTACACTGCGCCCCGCAATGACCAGGGACCAGCTCGAATCGCTTCTCGGGCGAATCGCCCGCACTCGCATCGGGGTCATTGGCGACTTCTGCCTGGACGCCTATTGGACCCTCGATGCATCGCTCTCGGAAATCTCCGTCGAGACGGGACTCGCCACGCGGCCCGTCCGAGGCCAGCGCTATTCTCTCGGGGGCGCGGGAAATGTCGTGAGCAACCTCTCTGCATTGGGCGTTCGCCGTATCTGCGCGTTCGGCGTCCTGGGAAGCGATCCCTTCGGGCGGGAGATGACCCGGATATTGTTGGACGCCACGGTCGATATCCGCGGTGTCCTCGTCCAGGAGACGGACTGGAACACCCCCGTGTACATCAAGCCGGTCGAAGGCGATGCGGAACAGAGCCGGATCGATTTCGGGAATGCGAACGCGCTTGACGCGGCAACACGCGAATCCCTCATGGACGCCCTGCGGAGCGCGCTGGGCGATCTGGATCTCGTCATCGTCAACCAGCAGCTCCTCCATGGGATCCACACCCCGGAACTGAGGGAGCGCCTTGCGGATCTCATTCGCGGGTCTTCAGTGCCCTTCATCTGCGACAGCAGGAGCTTCAGCGACAATTACGCGGGCGCGGTACGAAAGCTCAACGACCGTGAAGCGCTCCGGCTGAACGGGGTGCAGTGGGAGAGGGAAGACCCGGTACCCCGCGCGGATGCCGAGCGCGCCGCGGAGGCGCTTTTCCGCCTCTGGAAGACCCCCGTGTTCCTGACCCGTGGTTCCCGGGGCATGCTCGTGCGCGAAGCCGGGGGGATGCACGAAGTGCCCGGCCTGCAGATCCTCGGACGGATCGACACGGTGGGCGCGGGGGACAGCGCTCTGGCGGGAATCGCGTCGGCCCTGGCGGCGGGAAGCGACCCTGTGTCCGCCGCGACTCTCGGAAATCTCGCCGCGGGCGTCACGGTGAAGAAGCTCTTCGTCACCGGCACGGCGAGCCCCGAGGAGATCCTGGCGATCGGGACGGACCCCGATTACGTCTGCAACCCGGAGCTCGCCGACGACCCGAGGGCGGCACGCTTCCACGGGGAAACGGAGATCGAGATCGTCGGCCCTGTCACCGGGGGACTTCGCCCGGCGCACGCGATATTCGATAACGACGGCACCATCTCGACGCTGCGCGAGGGGTGGGAGGGGATCATGGAACCGGTCATGATCCGCTCCATCCTCGGCGACGGCTGGAAGACCGCCGAGGAGAAGCTCTTTCTCTCCGTGAAGGAACGGGTGCGGGACTACATCGACATGACGACGGGCGTGCAGACCCTCGTGCAGATGCATGGCCTTGTCGAAATGGTCCGCGAATTCGGGATCGTGCCCAACGCGGAGGTGAAGGATCCCCAGGGATACAAGGACCTCTACAACGAGGAGCTGCTGGCATTGGTCTCGCGCCGGATCGCGAAACTACGCCGGGGCGAGCTCTGCGTCGAGGACTACACCCTCAAGGGCGCGATCCCTATGCTGAAGGCGCTTCATGCGGGGGGAGTGAAGCTCCACCTGGTGAGCGGAACCGACGAGCACGACCTCATCGCCGAGGCTGAGGCTCTCGGACATGCGCCGTTTTTCGAGGGCCGGATCCACGGAGCCGTGGGGGACGTGAATATCGAAGCGAAGAAGGTGGTATTTGAGAGGATACTTGCGCAGATCGGCGCGGCGGGCGCGCGAACGCTGGTGACTTTTGGAGACGGACCCGTGGAGATCCGGGAGACCAGGCGCCGCGGCGGCCTGGCCGTCGGCGTTGCCAGCGACGAGCTTCGCCGGTTCGGGTGGAACATGCGCAAGCGCACCCGCCTCATCCGCGCGGGAGCGGACCTCGTGGTCCCAGACTTTTCCCAGTGGCAGACGCTCTGCCGCCTTCTCGGGATGCCGGCATGACTTTCCCCTTTCTGGACCGCAGGAAGCTGAGGCTGAAGCCGCTCTCGGAGCGGAAGAACAAGGTCCAGTTCCCGAAAGACGCCGTAGATCCGTCCGCGGCGCCCGGTGGGCTCTCCGCGGGAGCGGCCGCAATGCTGCCGGAGGTCGTGGAGCGCGTCCGGGCCGCGCGCGCGGCGGGAAAGCCCGTGATGTGCGCGTTCGGCGCCCACGCGATCAAGAATGGGCTCGGGCCCGTCCTCATCCGGCTCATTCGGGACGGCTGGATCACGCATCTTGCGACGAACGGGGCAGGGATCATCCACGATTGGGAGCTCGCCTACCAGGGCAGCACGAGCGAGGACGTGCGCGAAAACGTCAGCCGCGGCGAGTTCGGCACGTGGGAGGACACGGGACGCTTCATCAACATCGCGCTCCTGGTGGGCGCGTGGAAAGGCCTCGGCTACGGGCAGTCGGTGGGCGCGCTCATCGCGAACCAGGGACTCGTTCTGCCTTCGACGAAGGAGCTCCTGGACGAGATCCCCCGGCTTCTGGACACGGAGCCCGAAAGAGCGGCGGCAGGAGCGGATCTTCTTTCCGCGGTGAAGGAGTTCCGACTGCCGGCGGGGAGCATGAAGGTGCCGCATCCCTTCGCCGAGTACAGCGTGCAGGCGGCGGCCTGGTCGGCCGGTGTTCCCTTCACGGGTCATCCCATGATCGGCCACGACATCATCTACGCGCATCCCCTGAACAGCGGGGCCGCGGTGGGCCGGACCGCTCTCACCGACTTTCTCGTCTT
>JBEKXR010000528.1:0-3089 GCA_049511935.1 Spirochaetia bacterium
TTCTCCGCAGCGACCGGGTGATCGGCGTGCTGGACGTGCAGAGCGGCGTGCTGGATGCCTTCAGCGAGATGGACGTGCTCACGCAGCAGACGATAGCTGACCAGCTTTCCTCGTCGATCGAGAATGCGCGACTGTACGAGGAAACCGGGCGGCGGGCGGAGCGGCTCACGCTGGTGAACAGGATTTCTGCCGCGGCGGGCGCCGTCCTCGACCTGGACGACCTGCTGGAGACCGTGCACCGCGAGGTCACTCCCATCTTCGAGGCGGACGCGTTCTTCATCGCGCTGCTGGATGAGGACAGCGACATGCTGGATTTCCGCATCCAGGTCGACGAAGGACGGCGTGAGCCGCCGGTGCGGGAGCCCCTGGGCTCCGGGCTCACTTCGCGCGTGGCGGCCACCAGGAAACCCCTGCTGCTGAACGACTTCGGAAGCCGCTTCGGCTCGGAGGGCGTTACGCTGATTCGGTGGGGCACCGGCAAGGTGCCCTTCTCATGGATCGGCGTGCCCATGCTGATCGGCGAGCGCCTCATCGGCGTGATGAGCGTGCAGACCTACCGCGCACGCAACTACGACAGCGAGGACGTGCTCCTGGCCACCACGATTGCCGACCAGGTCGCGGTGGCGGTGGAGAATGCCCGTCTGTACGAAAAGGTCACCCGGGAGCTGGACGTGCGCCTGCGCACGGAGAAGGTCCTGCGGGAGTCGGAGGAGAAGTTTCGAAATCTCGCCGAGCAGTCCCCCAACATCATCTTCATCTTTGCGGACGAGCACATCGTCTATGCCAATCGCCAGTGCGAGATCTCCATGGGGTATCCGCGCGAGACACTGTATGCGCCCGGCTTCAACCTGCGGAGCCTGGCGGCGCCGGGCTACGACGTGATAGCCGCGCGGACCTTCCGCCGCCACATGAACGGGGAGGAGGTCCCTCCGTACGAGTTCGTGCTGGTCACCCGCGAGGGACGGCACGTCGATGCCATCCTCACGACCCGGCTCATCGGCTACGAGGGCACCCGCGCGATCCTCGGCATCGTCACCGACATCACCCCGCGCAAGCGGACAGAGCGGCTGCTGCAGTCCCTCAATGCCGCGACACTCGCCATGGAGCAGGCGCTCACGCCGGCAGAGATCTTCCCCTCCGCTGTCCGGGTCCTCTCGGGAATGGGCTTCGACAGCGCCGTGTTCATGGCCAGCACCGAGTCTCCCCGGGTGCTTCGCACGCACTGCCGGGGAAGTGGCGCCAGCGGAGAAGTGAGCGTCCTGGACCCCGAAAACAGCTCCGGCCCGCTTCTCTCCTATGACGCCGCCGCAGACGTGGCACAGGCCATGGACGGCCGCGGGGCGCTGTACAGCACGCTGGAACCCGAGACACTCGCCCTGTTCTTCGGCGAGACTCCGAGCGGGGACCGACAGGAGAGGTCGGATACGCCGCAGCCGTCACGCGACCCGCGGCCCGCGGCTGCCGGGGTCATCTTCGCTCCCCTCGTCCTCGAGGACACGCCCTTCGGGCTTCTCGTGATTGCCGGCCCGGACCTCGGTCCCGAGGACCTGCAGGTCTTCACCGCATTCGCCCACCAAGCCGCCGCCGCGTGGAGGAAGACTCGGCTCGTGCGCGACCTGGAGGGCAGCCTCGAGAAGCTGAGCAGGACCCAGGAACAGCTTCTGCACTCGCAGAAGATGGAGGCGGTCGGCCGGCTGGCGGGAGGGATTGCGCACGATTTCAACAACCTTCTCACCGTGATCTCTGGCTACACGAGCCTCCTGTCGGACAGCCTGGAGGGGAACTCCCCCGCGCTCTCGGACCTGGGCCAGATACGGAACACGATCAAGCGCGCCTCGGCGCTCACCAACCGGCTCCTCACCTTCAGCCGCAAGCAGATCCTCCAGCCTGCCGTCCTGGACCTGAACAAGGTGGTCGCGAACTCCGTGACCCTGCTCCGGCCTCTCATCGGCGTGGACATCGAGCTGGTCGTCCGGCTCGCCCCGAGCGCCCTGTGGGTGCGGGCGGACCAGGGGCAGATCGACCAGGTCCTCATGAACCTCGCGGTGAATGCGCGGGACGCCATGCCGGGCGGGGGAAAAATCCTCCTGGAGACAGCGGGCGCCGATACGGGCAGCGCAAGGACCGCGTCGCCAAAGGCGGATTCAGCGTCGCCAAAGGCGGATTCAGCGCCGCCAAAGGCGGATTCAGCGCCGCCAAAGACGGTTGCCGGGGAGGAGAGGTTCCCGGACGGACTGCCGCAGGGCCGCTGGGCGCTGCTGAAGGTGCAGGACGACGGGGTCGGAATGTCGGAGGACACGCGGGCGCACGTCTTCGAGCCCTTCTTCACGACGAAGGACGAGGGCAAGGGCTCGGGCCTCGGACTCTCGACTGTCTACGGGATCGTCACGCAGTCCGCCGGCAGGATCCAGGTGGCCAGCGCGCCGGGACGTGGCAGCACGTTCACGATCGCGCTCCCGAGGGTACAGCCCTCGGGCGAGCGTCCGCCCGCCGCCGAGCGCCCCCGGCACTTCCCGGCCGGCAGCGGCACGATCCTCCTCGTGGAGGACGAGGCTGTCGTTCGGGAGCTCACCTGCAAGGTGCTCGAGCGCGGCGGCTACATGGTCGTGCCGGTCGCATCGGCCCGGGAGGGGCTCCTCGTGGCCGAGGGCTCGATGGCGCTGGACCTCGTGGTGACGGACGTGGTGATGCCCGGCGGAATGAGCGGGGTGGAGATGGGCGAACGGCTCTCGCGCTCCCGGCCGACTCTCCCCGTCCTGTGCGTCTCGGGCTATACCGATGACGTGAAGTTCCACTCCCCCGCGGGCACCCGGGGCCTGCATTTCCTGAGCAAACCCTTCCAGCCCGATGAGCTGCTCGCCCGGGTGAAGTCGGTGATCGGCGGCCGTGAGGGTCTCAATGCCCCTCGGCATGGATCATCCGCACGGCGTGCTCCATGACCGGCCCCAGCACCCTCATGCACAATCCGACCGCCTTCGGGGAGCCGGGGAAGTTCACGACCACGGTGCTGCCCCGCAGTCCCGCGAAACCCCGCGAAAGCATTGCCGCGGGAGTTTCCTCGTAGGACTGGGCACGGAATGTCTCGGCGA
>JBEKXR010000529.1:0-3072 GCA_049511935.1 Spirochaetia bacterium
CAGCCGAGCGTGCGCGCGACAACGAGGGGAAGGGATCCGTCGGCTGCCACCACCCTCCCCTGCTTCAGCCGGGATTCGGCCACCTCGAACCGACCGGCCATGCCGTGGACCGATCCTCCCGCCGGTGACACAGGTGCGAGCCTCGTCCTCTGCGTGAGACCCGTGATCTCGACCGGCAGGAGCCGGCCAAAGCCTGCCGGCTCGTGCTGGAGCGCAGCGGCGCCTCCAGTGAACACGAGAACCCCGCCGGTGACAACCCAGCTCTCAAGGGCAGTCACCTGGTCGGATCGAAGCTGCTGGAAAGATGTGTCATGGACGATGACCGCATCCACTGCATCGTATCCTGCCCAGCTCACCGGCAGGTCATCGACCCGTGGATAGACGACGCGAAGGGAGCCGTCGCCGCTGGCGAGAGCGGAGAGCCCGTCGAGTGAGAGCTCGCTGCTGATACCGGCGACGAGCCTGCTGGTCGTCGTCAGGGGACGAAGCTCGATGTCGAGGCCTCCCGCCGGGACGCCCCGGGATGACACGGTTGCCCGCAAGGTACGCACGCTGCGCGGGACCGGGATGAGAAAGGGAATCCGGCGGGTCGAGCCGGCATCGAGCACCGCATCCCGCACGACCGTCCGGCCGGCCGGAGCTCCGCGAAGGCCGCTGCCCCAGGTTACCTGCAGGGAGATCTCGGCCTGCATTTTCGCGCCGGGATTCTCGACGCTCAGGATGACGGGCGCAAACCGGCCTTCACGAAGAATTCCGTTGAAACCGACAAGGGCATCACAGCGGACGGACGGCCTCGACTGCGCGGGAAGACCCGGTGCCGCGAGCAGAAGGGATATGGCGATCGCGGTCCATCGGAGGAACCTGCGCGGCCCCATTCGTCGAGTATAGCAGGGCCGTCAGCCTGGTGAAATGGGCCCGTGAAAATGAGTATCGCCGGGCTTCTCCACCAGGGAATCGAGCATGAGGTCGCCGTCGAAGATGAAAAACCCTCTGAAGCGCTGGCCCTGAAGGAGGAGGGGGAGCCACAGGGCATCGTCCGCCCACATCCGATCGTAGGGAATCCCGTCCAGGGGCGTCCAGCGGGGCGCGGCTTCGAGCGTTTCGCAGAGCTCCCCGTCGAAGCCGGAGGCGGTGAACACGGATCCGTGCAGCGAGTACCCGTCCACGAACTGGAAGTACAATTCCCCTGCCTCCTGCACGCCCGTCGGGGTCACGCACAGCTCTTCCTGCACTTCCCGGATGGCTCCGTGGAGCGCGGTCTCCCCGGGGTCGATCCTGCCGCCGGGACCGTTGACCTTGCCGGCACCGAGCCCGGTCTTCTTGTCGATGAGCAGGATATGGCCGTCGCTGAGCACGAAAAGGAGCGTCGCCTTCTCGGCCGGGCGCCAGGTCGACCAGTCGATCTCCCGAACACGACGAGGCGTGTGGTGCGGACCGTCGGGGTGCATGATGTGAACGTACCCGATCGGAGATCCGCGTGCAACCGCGGCGGAATATCACAGCGATACGTGCCGCACTTTTTCGTTGCATTCACGGGGAACCCGGTTTATACTGGCGCCGATGAATTACATTCATCGCTGAAGGGGATCGTGAGAAGCAGGAACCTCCCGATGGAGGTGAAGGTCTCTCGAGGAGAGCAACCTCCCCATGCGCATCTCGCGTCCCCTTCCCCTTTTTCCGGACATGATTCTCGTCGTTGAGACGCGCGCAGGAACGGTCCCCTGCTGGACGCGGAAAAGATTTGCCCGACACGAGTGCTCAGCGATAGATTAGTGTGGGTTACCGCGAACCAATCCGGAGGTGTCATGAAAACCAGCTTCACTCGTGCGCTGATCGCTCTCACAGCCGGCGTGTTCATCTGGTCGTGTGCGACGGGGCCATCCCTGGGCTCCCAATCGCAGTCTCTCGACTCGCACTGGACATCCACGGGCAAGAGTTACCAGGCCGGAGCTCAATTCAACGGGCCCATGGCCTGGGCGGCAGGGCAATATGTGGTTGTTGGCAGCACGACAAACAAGGCCCGCACCGCGGTTTCCAGGACCCTCCTTGTGCGACAGGAGCAGGGGGGCTGGGTCGTGGAAACTTCGACGACAAGCGCCAAAGCGCCGCAGAAGGTCACGCAGATGCTGATCACGGGCTTCGATCAAGCCATGTCGACTGGGGATGTCTCGGGCCTCGACCTCGTCTGGATCAAGACGCTCAACAAGAATGGAAGCGTGACGACGATGCAAGGTGCTCAGCTGGGTATGATGAAGGGACTCTACAAATCGGCATATGAAAGCATGGTGGTGAAGAAAACCGGCTTCACCGACGGCGGCACCATAGAGGTGCCGGCAGGCTCTTTCGCGGGAACCAGCCTGGTCAAGGCGACGACGAAGGTCATGCTTTTCACGGTGGATACCGAGTCATGGCTGCACTCCGCAGTGCCAATCAGCGGCATGGTGAAGAGTTCCACGACTGACGGGAAGACCGTCTCCGAGCTCCTCTCCTTTGGATTCGACGGCGTGGCCCAGATCCCGCCCGGCTGATAGGAGACCGACAAAAGCCCATCCCGTTCACTGAGAACCGATGAGCGAAATGAGGCGGGAAGGGCGAGTTCTCGGCATCCGACTCCGCGGAGTACCGCGGAAGGCCTCGCCCGCCCTCGACATCCCTGTCTACGCGCGGGAAGCGCGCGCGGGGACCGCATCCCTCAGCGGGCCGGGGAGCGAATGATCTTCAGATACATCGCTTTCGCGTCGCCGGGCGCATAGAAGTCCTCCAGCTCGGCGATCTGTGAGTAGCCCCGTGCCACGTAGAAGGCGCGCGTGGGGGCATACAACGGCCGGGCCGAAGTCTCGATGTACACCCGGGTGCCGCCGTACGAGGCGATTGCCTCCTCGGTCTGCTCGAGGAGCTGTGTGCCCAGTCCCTTGCCCCTGTAGTCCCCCGAGACCACGATCCAGTACAGGTCGTAGCTTTCCCTCGTGCAGGCGATCGGCCCGAAGCTCGTGTAGCCGACCGTCCGACCGTCCTGCTCCGCGAACAGGAAGTGGTACCCGCAGCGAGGACCCTTGGCCAGCCGGTCCTCGA
>JBEKXR010000530.1:0-3069 GCA_049511935.1 Spirochaetia bacterium
AGAGAGGCGAGCGCCCTTCCCGGGAAACGAGTCTCCCGCAAAGAGTTTCACTGATATGGCGAGGGTTCCCTGTGCGATGATGTGCCGCGAAACCGGGCTCCTGCTGCTGCGATGAGAAGAACGGGTGAGCCCTCAGGCAGCTCCGAGCTCGACCCCGGCACCTCCGCAGGTCGCGTGTCGGTGAGGCCGATCTTCACACGCAAAGCGGCGAGCATTGATTCGGAAACTTCTTCCGATTGCCGCAACTTTCGTGCACACACACTGAAGACGTGATGGCTGACGAGCCGTGCATGTTCGAATTCCCCCGGATTGAGATACAGAGAGCGATGTTTGCTGAAATCCCCGAGAGACGGAATCGAGGAGGTTCCCTAATCTCGTCTGGCTGCCGTACATCATTTCTAATCCAATTCGTTCATGAAAGACTATTTCAAGGGTACCTCCAACCGAAGAGGCCGGCAACATGAAGCATACTTCAGAGATCGCTTCTGCAGAATATTCACCTTGTGTTCGATAGCGCACCGACATGCTACGAGCCTTCCGCATACCATAACACGGAAGCATCGCCGAGGGCCGCCGGCAGGTTGTCCGAAACGGAGGCTATCGTGAAGAGGCCGTTGGCTTTCTGCGCATTTCTCACGTTCACCCTTTCCATGCTCCATGCGCTTTCCGCCTACCTGGAACAGGCGGATGAATTGACTCTCGACGACAGGAACGCGGAGGGTTTCTCCCTTCTCATGGCAATGCTTCCGGATGCCACAACCGATCAAGAGCGCGCCGAGATCTACTGGCGACTGTCGATGGATACTCTGCTGGATACCGACAATCGCTGCTCGGCGGGAACCGCATCAAGCGATTCGCTGCGTGTCCTCTACAAGGAAGGTGAATCCTACGCAGACCAGGCGATCTCCCTCGATCCGGACAACCCCATGGGCTACTATTTGAAGGCGTGCAAACTCGGAAGGTGGGCACAGTCCAGTCCCCACCCGCTGCTTACGTCGCTTTCCAAAGCGGATTCGATGCGCAGCCTTCTGGTCAAAGCAGCCCAGGTAGATTCGCAGGTCGCCGGTCCCTGGGCCGTACTCGCGCAGCTCTACGAGAAGGTGCCAGGGTGGCCCTTCTCTTTTGGAAACACGACTTGGGCAGTTTCCCTCGGCCGCAAGGCCCTCACCGGCACCACCACAGAGCTCGCGGACCGCGCCGAGCGCGAAATCCCGCTCGATTATTCGACGGAGCTCGCGAGCCACCTGGCAAGGCGAAGCTGGTCGAGCGAAAAGCGCGCCCAGGAACAGGCCGGCCAGGCGCGCATGTACAATTCGACGAGCGATCCCGTCGAAAAATATTTCTACTTCGAAGGAATCGTTGAGATACCGCCCATGTCCGATCGCGAAGAGGCTGTGCAGCTTTGCAGGTTCGTTCTTTCACAACTCCAGGAAGTCTCCAGCCTGACCCAGAGACAGACTGCCGATCTGAAGAACGCCCGAGAGTTACTTGCAGCGCTCGGCGAATAGTGACGGTGCGATAGGAAGTGCTCCTTGACCTCGGACCCGGTTCCAGGCTCTTTATTCCATAACTGTTGCGGGACCGCGAATGGATTGCTGAGTCAGCTTCTGGTTTCAAGCTCACCAATCCCCTGCTCCTCCTGACGGAGTGGTCCGAGAACTACACCTTCCGTAGGAACGTCGTTCGAGACTTCTATGTCTTTGAAAGGACAGGAAGAGGTCGAAGAAAGCCTCGCAAGGGCATGCGATCGGCTCGATGTCCCCTACGCCCTCAGCGGCTTCTCGGCCGCGCGCCGAGTCGCTCCTGCTGTTCGCGGACAATGAGCAATGGCTGAAGGAAATGACCAGCGGCGCCATGCGCAGCAGGTGGAGGCTGCGCGTTCTGTCCTCCTGGAGCTGGCCCGACTCCTCAGTGAATATCGCGGAGAAATGGTGGTTGTCGGCGGATGGGTTCCGGCCTTCCTGATCCCACAGGATACGGCGCCCCATATCGGCAGCATTGACGTAGACCTTGCATTGAACCACGTGACCCTGCGAGATCCCGGCTACCGTACGATCCTGGATTTGCTCATTGGGCGGGGCTACCGCCAGGACGATGAACAGCCATGCCGGTTCTGGCGGACGGTCATCATCGGTGAACGCACGGCAGATGTCGAGGTTGATCTTCTTGCCGGGGAATACAAGGGGACGGCCCGGACGCATCGCGCCCAGAGAGTCCAGGACGTGCGTGCGCGAAAGGCCCGCGGCTACGAGCTGGTGTTTCAGTTTTCCTCCGAAGTCCAGATCGATGGCACGCTGCCCGACGGCGTCACCAGGGACAATGCGAGCATACGAATCGCATCCATGATCCCTGTCGGTCCGGACGCGCTTGCGGCGCAGTTCGGCCCTCATGTCGGCCACGCGCTGATCACTCCGTCCCCAGAGCTGTCGCGGACTTCAGCGGCCTGACCGACCCCGAGGAACGGGCCGTGGTTCAGCGGGACGCCTTTGAACGCGTGCAGGATCTGCTCCATAAGCTGAGAATCGACTAGGCGTCAGGCCCCCTCGGTTTCCTGAGCGTGAGGGATGCGGAGGGCGCCGAGGGGCGACAGCCCTGAGGCGGTCCGAAGGACCGAAGCGAAGCGCAGCCCGCAGCAGCCCGACCCGCACGCCACCGGGAAGGCGGCCCCGCGGTTGAGGACGGCCTTCCGGGCGAGGCACGCCCAATCTCAAAGCTTCAACGAGACGTGGAACGGCTGGGTGCTGGTGATCTCGGGCCGCTCGGCGTTCTGGACCGCCCCCGGGGACACGGCACTTCGCACCCTGGTGGGCTGGAACATCAAGATCATGCTCATGTTCGCGATTGCCGGGATCGTCTTCTTCTACATGTGTCCCGAGGACCGCTCCGAGCGGATCCATGGGCTTCCTGCCCGGTGGTTCTGGGCCAGCGCCTCCTCCGCCTTCTGCGTGCTGGTGGAATGCGTGCTGAACATCGGCGGACTGCTCGTCTGGAAATACCCCTTCTGGAACCGATCGCTTGCCGGGATCTGGCTCATCTTCGTGTTCGGGTACTTCGGGTTCTTCGCGGCCA
>JBEKXR010000531.1:0-3050 GCA_049511935.1 Spirochaetia bacterium
TCCTCGACATGGACGGGTGGATTCGCAGTCGGCTGAGGTCGATGCAACTGAAGAAATGGAAGAGCCCCCGCAAGTTCCAAAGAATCATGATAGCCGTTGGATACAAAGAAGACTACGCACGTGGAAGATGGGTACGGATGAACCGATGGCAGTCGGTAATGAGGGAGGAGGTCCGGTTCGTGATGGATCGAAAGTGGTTCGACAAGTTCGGACTGATTACCCTTCAAGAATACTCATGCTCAACACTCACACCATAGGGTGTGATCGCTGATCGAAGAGCGGCTTACCTGGCCGGTCCGAGCCGTTCTGTGGGGAGGGGGTAGTCCATTGGGCTACCTCCTATCCCGATTAACTGTCTGCCTTATTTTGCCATCGTCGTCGATGACGGCGATATCGTGCATGGGTTCATACTTCCAATGTCAAGGCTGCTCAAGTTTTGTCCGCCCTCACGGCGAGCCTCGTACTGGAAGATGTCGAAGCCTTACCTTGATCGGTACGCGAAGGACCCGGAGGTGAAGACCTTTGAACTCCATGCGCAGACAGATCGCTGGTGGTAGGACGCCTACCAGCCGACGTTGCGGCAATGTGGCGCGGTTAAAGGGAATGAAACTGCGGAGCAGGAGGGCAAATGAATCACTGCGAGCTGCCGGACCGCTCGTTAAGAAGCATGTAACCGCCCGCAAAGGGTTACGCGTGCTCGGAATCCTGAGAACGAACCGAAGCCTCCAGGACGACTATGCGGAATGGTTGGCAGCGCAGATGCTTTCGTTGACGTTGTGCTCGAACCCAATTCAGAAAGGGTATGACGCGGTGGATTCAGGTCATCACCGTTATCAAGTAAAGTCCAGGATCGTCCGGTCTCTCCAGTCGACTACCTCATTTGATTTCAATCGTTCAGGGTCGTCGTTTGACTACTTCGTGGCAGTATTTTTCAGCGAGGCTCTTGATGTGCTTGGCGTAGCTCTCGCACCCAGGTCTGTCGTCCAGGATTATTGCACGGAGACGAAATCGACGGTCCGTTTTCGATGGAACAGCAGGACTGCGAATGACCTACGCATAAGAAGGCTTTACTGGATGGGACGAAAAACGGAAGCACCTCGAAGAAGCCAAAGAGCAGGTACATAGCGTAACGACGTGAAGAGTTTGCTCTAGACTTTTCATACGAATCGATCAGCAGGTAAAATGGCGAGAGGTGGAGCCCCAAAATGTCGTCAACTCAGCATACCGGCCGGATTTCATCAACGCAGGTCAGGCTGTTCTATCAGATTGCTCAGGAGTCAATTGTAAAAGTGCAGGAGGTGGTATTCGGACACCCCCGGGAAACAGTGTCACTGTAACATCCAGGCGATCAGGCGGATAGGGTGAGGCGACAACTACCTTGACAAGCACCATGGGATACAAGAGACTTGATAGCGATTCGTCGGAAACTTAACGAGTGATGGAAAGCACCGCGCATTCGCCTTCGACGCTCCTCGCGATGCGGGGAATCAACAAGTCCTTCTTCGGCGTGAGAGTCCTCAAGGATGTCGATTTCGATCTGAGTTATGGGGAGGTGCACGCCCTGCTCGGGGAGAATGGAGCCGGCAAGTCGACCTTGATGAAAATCCTCTCGGGGGCATATAGCCTCGATTCGGGATCGATCGAGCTTTCGGGAAAGACGATCGACCTTTCAGCCCATACCCCCCGGAGCGCCGAGGACGCGGGGATCATCAGCATTTACCAGAACTTTCATCTGGTGCCGCACTTAAGCGTGGCGGAGAACCTCTCCCTGTCAGGTTTCACGCGCAGGCGCAGCTTCATCAACTGGAAAAGGGTGTACGAGCATGCCCGGGAGGCTCTCGGGAGGATCGATTTCGCCATGGACCCGCGAGAGAGGGTGAGGGATCTGCCCGTTTCCCGCAAGCAGATGCTGGAGATCGCCATCGCCCTCTCGAAGCACGCAAAGGTGCTCATCATGGACGAGCCGACGGCTGCCCTCAACGGGCGGGAGGTTGACACTCTTTTTCGGACCATCCGAGAGGTGCGGCAGGCGGGAATCGGGATCGTCTACATTTCCCATAAGCTGGAGGAGATCAGGGAGATTGCCGACCGCGTGACGGTTCTTCGGGACGGGGCGCGCGAAGGAACCCTGCCGGTGAAGGACTTGCAGATGGCAACGGTTGTCCGCCTTATGACGGGCGCGGAGCTTGGCGCCTCCAGGCGGGCACGCACCGAAGAAGACGGGAGGAAGGCGCTCATCGAGCTCCAGGGTCTCAGCATCCCCGGCTGCTTTCGAGATGTGAGTTTTCGGCTACGGGAGCGGGAGGTGCTCGGACTGACCGGCTTGGTCGGTGCGGGTAAGACCGAGCTTGCCCGGGCGATTTTCGGGGTGGACCGGCTGCACGGGGGGCGAATCCTTCTGGAGGGCAGGCCCGTTGCCATCGATTCTCCGCGCAAGGCGGCCCGGCTGGGGCTGGGCTTTCTGCCCGAAGACAGGGACGTGCAGGGGCTGTGCCTGAACATGGGGGTAAAGGAGAACATCTCCCTGTCCTACCTTGCGATGCGCACGGGGGTGATGATCAACCCCGGGCGGGAACGGGATATGGTACGGAGGATGGTGGCCGAGCTGCGCATTAGGGCATCGGACCTTTCTCAGCATGTCAAGTATCTGAGCGGCGGCAACAAGCAGAAGGTGGTGTTGGGGAAGCTGCTTTCGGCCCGCTGCCGCGTGCTGATCATGGATGAGCCGACCTTCGGCATCGACGTGGGAGCACGCGAAGAGATCTACCGCCTGATCGACGATTACGCGCACGGGCAGGGCAACGCGGTGCTGTTCGTTTCCAGCGACATCGAGGAGATACTGACGGTGACCGACCGGATCCTGGTGATGGCCGGCGGGAGGATCGTGTCCGAGGCAAAGCCGGGGGAGACGACCAAGCAAAAGATCATCGAAATCTGCCTGAGGCAAAGCAGTCAGGCGAACGAGGGGTGAGGCATGCAACGGGCGGGGGCACTACGGACGATCGAGGTCGTGCGGAGGCTTGTTCGCAACCAGGTGCTTTCCATGCTTC
>JBEKXR010000532.1:0-5426 GCA_049511935.1 Spirochaetia bacterium
CGGGCGTTCTCGTTTTGTGTTGGAATTGCCTGACACGGGGAACTTATAGTGGATTTCCACGTTATAGTTGTCGACAACAACCTTGTCGATGAGATCTCGGCAAAGACTCATCCGTCCGTTCATATCCATTCCCTGAAGCCGGCCCGAAAGGGAGCAACAGACCTCGCCGATGTTCCGCTCGAGATCGACGAAGGACAGCCCCTGTTTGGGTTCCCCGGCCAGATCATCGATGGTCCGTTGGATGCTCTCGAGCCTCTGCTCGATGGCAGTCCTGCGGGAGACAAACTCTTCGAGCTCGATCGCCTGCTTCTGGTAGGCATCAAGGAGACGCCGGCACTGGCTCTTGCCGTCGCTGATCTGATGCTTCAATCTCCGTAGCTCTTCTTCGCTGAGATCGGTTTTCTTGTCAATCTGGTGTTGCTCCTGCCATGCGGAGAGCAGTAATTCCGGATCGCTGAGCAAGGATACCACATCCGCCCAGACCAGCGCATCCAACTCAGGAGCTGAAACCGTGGGATGGGGACACCAGGATCGCTTCGGCATGATGCGATGAGGGTCAGTTCCGCGACACCAGTAGTAGCGGTGACCGTCGTTTGTGCTGTTGAGGCTGGTCAAGGCCCGATTGCAGTTTCCACAGACCACGAGCCGCCGCAGCAGATGGGTCTCCGGATGGGTCAAGGGCCACGGGCCTTGGTGGCATCCGCTTGCTCTGATCTCCTGTGCCCTGAGAAACACCTCGGAGCCGATCAGCACGGGAATCGCAACGGCTATCCACTCCTGCCGTGGGCGCGTGCGCACTCGGGGGCGCCGCTGCTCTGCACGAGGCTCCATCCGAAAGCGGTTCAGGTACCAGGAACCAACGTAGGCTTCATTGGTCAGGATGAATCTCACGGTGCTCGGATCCCAGTAGGAGCGACGGCCGCGAGGCGGCACGATCTCCCTATTGGTCAGCTGTTGAGCGATCTGCTGTCCGCTGAGCCTGTCGGTGACATACCAGCCAAAGATCTGTCGCACGACCTCCGCTGCCTCCGCATCCACTTCCACCGCTGGCCGTTCCTTCCTCTCCCGCTGAGCGTATCGATAGCCGTAGGGAACCCGTCCGCATACCGGGTGGCCCTGCCGTGCCCAGTACAGCCTCCCTCTTCGCGTGCGCTCCATGATCCTCGCCCGTTCGTATTCGGCGATCACCCCCTGGATCTGCACCAGCAGCCGCTGCTCGTCGCTTTCAGCAGGCGGCTGCTTCAGGAATCGTATATCGACCTGCCACCTCTTGAACTCCTCCAACAGAAGTACCTGGTAGGCGTACTTGCGCGAGAGCCGATCGGGATCGTGCATCAGAACCAGATCAACCAGTCCATCACGCGCAGCATCGTGAAGCTGGCTGGCGATAGTTCCTTCTTCTCTCTGTTTATCACTACTGACTCTGGCATACAGAGCTACGCTCATATCGACGCCTCCTTCATCTGGCCAGTCTGCACTGATCCGTGCAGGTGGCCTACGATTCTAAGCTCCGAGAGCAACTGCTCCAGCATGAACTGTCCCGCACGCACAGGGGCTCGAACCCGACTGACCGTGAACAACCGCACCGCAGAGGCTCCCTGTCTGAACACCAACAGGCTCATGCCGCACTGCTGGAATAGCTCGGTCTCGCCCCCGGCCAGCGCAGTGGCACGCAGCTGTTCGTACGCCTGCTGGGAGGCTCCGGCCCACCGCAAGAAGCATGCGTCAGTCTCAACGCTGAGCACGGCGGTGCGGTTTTTTTTTACCAACCGCCTCCTCTGCCAGAATCCTGAAAACGGTCCTTCGACTCAGTGCCACCCCCGACTCATCCCGACAACGCGCGGCCAGCTCCTGTATCGACAGATCGCTCTGACGATGCCGTTCTGCTCGGAGGAACTCTCTGATCTGGGCGGTGGCCTTCAGCGGCCTCTTGCGCCCACGCTTGTGCTCGAACAACCCCGGGATGCCTTCCTGAAGGAAGCGCTGGAGTATCTGGCGGTAGCTCTCGCGGGAAAACCCGAACTGCGCGCATGCCCTGCTGACCCCGACGCCCTCCAGCTCGCGAGCTCTGAGCATTTCGTACTTCACTTGAACCTTGTCCTCGGGGTCGAAGAACGGGTGCGTGGCAAACACTGCCGCCTTGACCCGCTGCGGCTGAGGGTTGAACGCTCGTGCCTCCCTGAGGATTCGCCTCTTGTCTTCCTGTGGACTCATTGCGGATCCCTCCCGGGGGCAAGGATAGGGGAGGAGGTCTGGCATGTCAACTTAAATAAGGCATCTAACAGTCTGGTCCGAAGGCTCACGCCCGAAAGACTACCAAATACCACGATAAACAAGCATATTGTTCTCATTTTCATATTAGCGTGCCACAATTCCCTTGTTATAGTGTCATGTATCACCTGACACTTCTCCCGTTGCTTGTACCCTTGATATTCCCTTTGTACGCAAAGGATAACGGCCTGCGAGTCCTCTCTACCTCATTAGAAATGCGGCGGATTAGCCTTAAAGTGCAACACAAAACGAGAACGCCCGGACTTTTCTTGCCTTTGCAACTTCTGTTGGAAGACGCAACCTGGGTTGCAGGGCGCAGGCCGATTTGCGTCGCCCCAAGACAAGAATAAGTCGCTCCCAGCAAAGGAATTAGCACCAAACACCATCCTGGCATTCCGTTTGCATAGAAGTCTGGTGCGGCGCGTAGAATGCCGTTTTCGAAGCAAACGTGAGGCGACCATGAAAAGAGTGCCAGCTGCAGAGCTCCTTCCGCCATGGCTGTGAAAAACCCGCTCTTGACCAATCCCGGCAGGCTCGCGCTGACGGTGATGGTGGTCGGCGCCTGCACCCTGCTCATGCTCTTTCTCTGGTCCGATTACCAGGGCGTGAACGAAGGAGCCGTGGACTATATCAGGAGGACGGGTGCTGATTTCTGGGTCCTCCAGGGCAACTGCGCCAACATCATTCGCGGCTTTTCCATCATGAGCATGCGCGACTACGGGGAAATCCGAAGCGCCTCGGAGGTCGAATCGGCATCGCCCGTCCTCCTTCTCTGCACTGCGGCGTCCATAGGCGAAAGAGACTATACCCTCTTCCTGACGGGATACCGGCCCGAGGAGCCCATGGGCGGTCCTCCTGCCCTGGCGGCGGGACGGGCACCCGCCGATGACGGCGAGATCGTCCTCGACAGGGTCTTTGCGAAGAAGCACCACCTGGGTATCGGACAGACCGTCAGGATACAGGGCGTGGACCTGCGGATCGTGGGCCTGAGCAGCGGGACAAACGCGATGGTCATCCAGTACGCCTTCGTGACCCTCTCCCGGGCCCAGACCACCGTCGGCTTTCCCGGCTTCATCAGCTTCGTTGCCGCCAGGTTCAAGGCCGGTGTGGAGAAGGGGGCCGCCATCGAGGCGTTGAGGTCGCGGCGGCCTGACCTCAACTTTTTCGGAAACGGGGAGTTCATACAGAACAACGTCCTCGAGATGCAGAGCGGCTTCCTCGCATTCCTCTTCATCATCACCGTGATGGGCGCCGGGGTCCTCGCCATTGTCCTGATTCTCCTCTTCTCGCTCTCGATCCTCGAGAAGAGAAAAGATTTCGTGATCATGAAGGCGCTCGGGGCGCCGAGAGGATTCATACCCTCGCTCGTGGTCGCGCAGGCGGCAGTCCTCGGCGGGGCAGGGGCAGCGCTGGGAATCCTCCTCCTCTTTCTCGTGAGAGCTGCCATCGAGGCATGGAGCCCGGAACTCCAGACGGGGACGTATCCTCTTCAGATCGCGGTGGTATCAGGGGCCGTCCTCGCCGTCTCGATCGTCAGCTCGGCCATCGCTGCGCGAAGGCTTTCCAGGTTCTACGCCCTCGAGGCTTTCCGCGGGCGGGAGGAGTGACATGGGAACGGTGGAACTGGCAGGCCTGGGGAAGATGATCATGGAGGGAACCGAGGAGCGCTGGATCCTCAAGGGCATCGACGCGGTGATCGAGAAGGGCGAGCTCGCCCTCCTCCTCGGGCCGAGCGGAAGCGGAAAGACGAGTCTCCTCACGGTCATCGCCGGGCTCGTGGAGCCCTCGGAGGGGCGGGTATGGGTCTTCGGCCGTCGACTCTCCGATTTGCGCGACAGCGAGCTCCAGGCGATGCGGGCGCGGAGGATAGGCTTCATCTTTCAGAACTTCCTCCTGATTGATTCATTTTCAGGCTACCAGAATGCCGAGATATCGCTCCGTTTCGCCGGCCTCGTGCGAGCCGAGGCCGAAAGGACAGCGAGGAGGATATTCGCCGCCCTGGGAATCGCCGCCCTGGGTCCACGCCAGGCATCTGGCATGAGCCATGGCGAGCGCCAGAAGGTGGCTGTCGCACGGGCTTTGGCGGCCTCTCCTGAGCTCATCCTGGCCGATGAACCGACGGCCAGCATCGAGAGCGGCCAGGGCGCACGGGTCATCGAGACGATCCACGCCTACGTGAGGGAAAGAGGAGCGACAGCAATCGTGGCGAGCCACGACGCGAGACTCGCGGCGCTGTCCGATCGCACTCTCGAGCTCAGGGACGGCCGCCTCAGCCGAGGCGCAAAGGACCAGAAGTCGTGAGCTCCCACAGGCCTTCCGGCCGTTCATCGGCTGACGCGACACACCGCCGGCCCATGGCGCTGCCGTTTACCGGGTGCCGGGTGCCGCACGCGGTGCTCGAGGTGAACCAGGAATGCAACATGTCCTGCCGCGCCTGCTACAAGCACCACGAACACACCTCAAAGCCCATGGGCCAGATCCTCGCCGAAATCGAGCTCCTGCTGGAAAAACGCCGGCTCACCGCGGTCACCCTGGCCGGCGGGGAACCGACACTGCACCCGCAACTGCCGCAAGTGATCCAGTTCCTGCGGGAGCGCGGGCTCACGGTCATGATGCTGAGCAACGGGGTGAACCTGGACGATACGCGCTTGGCCGCGTATCACGCAGCTGGCCTCAGCAGGATCCTCCTGCACGTCGACTGCGGGCAGAAACGCCCCGATCACCCCCGCGCACGGACCGAGGGTGAGTTGCATGACTTCCGGCGCACGCTGTCCGAGCGGATAACTCGCCATGGCCTGCAATGCACCCTGGCCGTGACGCTCTATCGCCGAGCCCTGCCCGAGTTGATGGACATGGTGCGCTTCGCGATCACTACGCCTTCCATCACGGGCGTGCTGTTCACCTGCTGCAGCGACCCCCAGCGCGCGGCCGTGGCTTTCCACGGCGGGCTGGTGCTGGGCAGCAGGTACCCCGGTTTTCGGGAGCGCACCGGTCTCCCGCCCGAGCAGGCGGTGCTGGACAACGAGCTGCAGGCGCAGTGCGTGGAACTGGTCGAAACCGAGGAGTTACTGCGCCGCCAGGGCTACGAGCCTTTTGCCATGATTCCCTCCAACCTCGCTCCCCGGGCGCCCCGCTGGCTGCAGTACTACGTCTTC
>JBEKXR010000533.1:0-3045 GCA_049511935.1 Spirochaetia bacterium
TTCGGCTTCCGTACGCTGGAATCCGGGGTCGTGTCGACCTTCTCCAACCAGGACTTCTCTTCGGAGTCGATCATGCTCACGGGAGACCTGAACATCATCGACGTGGAATGGATCCTCCAGTACCAGATCACGGACGCCCGCGCCTGGCTCTTCGGCGTAGACAACCAGGAGAAGACGATTCGCGACATCTCCCAGTCGGTCATCAACATGCTCGTCGGAGATCGCACGATCTTCGACGTCATCGGAGCGGAGCGCGCGAACATCGAGGTCCAGGGCGCCGATCTGATGAATGAGCTGTACAAGTCCTACGGCCTGGGCATCAGGGTCACCACGGTGAAGCTCCAGAACATCGTGCCGCCCAAGGGCGCTGTGCAGGACGCCTTCGAAGACGTGAACAAGGCCATCCAGGACAGGAGCCGGCTCATCAACGAAGGCAAGGAGGCATACAACCAGTCCATCCCCCGGGCGAGCGGCCAGGCCGATCAGACCATCCAGGAGTCGCAGGGGTACGCAACGGAGCGCGTGAACATCGCGCGAGGTGACGTGTCAAGGTTCCTCGCGGTTCTGGGTGAATATCGCCAAGCCCCCGACGTGGTACGCACCCGGCTGTACTACGAAATGTACGATCAGGTCTTCGGTGGCGCCGTGGGCACCGACCTCATCGACAAGAACCTCAAAAACTTCCTCCCGCTGAAGAGCATGGGAGGAGGCGCGCCCGCGGCCCCGCTGCCGGCGCCCAATCCGTCGGCGCCCAATCCGTCGGCACCCAACCCGCCAGCGCCCGCGGTGCAGGGAGGCACGCAATGAGAAAAACCATCATCATCCTTGTCATCATCGGGGTCGCTCTTCTGATCGTGTCGCTTCTCGGCCCCTACTACATCCTCACGGAGGGCGAGCAGGCCGTTATCGTGCAGTTCGGCAAGATCGTGCGCGTGGACACGCAGGCGGGAGTGAAGTACAAGGCGCCGTTCGTGGAAAACGTGGTGAAGTTCTCCAAGAAGGTCCAGTCATGGGATGGCGATGCCCAGAGGATCCCCACCTCGGAAAACCAGTTCATCTGGGTCGACACGACCGCGCGGTGGCGCATCTCGGACCCGAAGAAGTTCTACGAATCCGTCGGCTCCATGACCCAGGCCCAGGGCCGGCTGGACGACGTGATCGACTCAGAAGTGAGGAAGGTCATTTCCAAGAACCCGCTGCGCGAGGCCGTGCGGGATTCGAACATCATCAGCCAGATCAAGCGGACCAACGCTCTTGCCAGCGTTGCCGGGTCCGCGGAGAACTCGCAAGGTCTTTCCAATATCTCCACCCTCGCGGAGATCAAGTATGAGAAAATCGATACGGGCCGGCGCGCTCTCTCCCTCGTGATGCGCGACGAAGCGGCGACGATCATGCCTCAGTACGGCATGCAGCTCATCGACGTGCTCATCCGCCAGATCAAGTACTCCGACGATCTCACGCAGAGCGTCTACGACCGCATGATCAAGGAGCGCAACCAGATCGCACAGGCGTTCCGTTCCGACGGTGAAGGCGAGAAGGCGAGGTGGCTCGGCCAGACCACGCGGGAGCTCAAGCAGATCCAGTCCGACGCGGAGCGCAAGGCGAAGGAGATCAAGGCCAAGGCGGATGCCGAGGCCCTCGCCATCCGCAACAGGGCCTACAGCCAGGACCCGGATTTCGCCGATTACTGGATGGCGCTGGAAGAGTACAAGACCATTCTTCCCAAGTTCAACAAGACGATGACGACGGACTCCGATTTCTACAAGTACCTGTACAACAGAAGAGGAAGGTAAACTCTCAGGCGCCCTGAGGAAATCAGGGCGCCCGATTCTCTGTGCCCTTGCGTTCCGCGCAGGGGCATGGCAAACCGGGCAGGATTCGGAAGAATGCGGCGGCTTGGCGGGCGAACGAAGGGAATGGGACCCTGAGAGTTCGCTCGGCCAGGCTGTCCGAATCAGCCGATCCTCGGCTTGCAGAGGATCTCACGGTGCGTACCTTCGCGCCCTGCGCGCGAGCACGATCGCCAATACGACAACAGGAGCGAAGGCGAGCAGGAGGAGCGCGCGGCTCGCCCCGGACGCCGACAGCCGGAACTCCAGGGAAGTATCGAATCGAGCCGTACCGAAGTACGCAGCCAGTGCCACGCACACCAGCGCAGCCGCTATCAGGCTCCACACAAGGATTGGGCGTGCGCGCATTGCGGGGGTCACAGTATCGTCGGCCTTCCCTGCTGTCAAGCTTTCGCATCGCCGCGCGAATAGTCTTTCACCGTCAGGTCAGGGTGGAGCTCGAGTAGCTTCGTCCGGGCGAGCCGACGCCTCTCTCCTCCTCCTTGCTTTCTCCTCGATCGCGTCCAGGCCCGTGCGGAATGTCGAGCCGGCGCCGAGCCGGGTCGCGGCGGCCGTACGCAACGCCGAGAGTGCCTCGGCGAACTGGAGTTTGTACTTGCGGTGCGCGAGCTTGTTGAGCAGGCGGAGGATCTCTCGCAGGATGCGCTCTTTTTCCGTGCCCTCCGGGAGCTCCCCGGCAAGAGCAGTCAGAACCTCGATCTCTTCGCGGATGTCGGGCACGACGCAGCGCGAGAGCGCATGCATGAAGGCCTCCGCCCTCTGCGCCGACGCGAAACCGGGCATCGGTTGGTCCTCGGTGAATCGCCAGAAATGGCGCATCCGCAACCGGGCGGCCGGCTCATCCCCGACGACGATCGCATCGCCTTCAGCGGGGAACGTCGCGCGAATTCGGGCGGGATTGTACGAAAGCGAGAGAAGCCGGCCAATGCGCACATCCAGGATGGCGTCCCTTGCCGCGACCGGTGACCGTGCGTGCACGCCGCGGTGCACCACAAGCACGAGCTCCATGTTCCTCGTCGTGCGATGGAGGCTCTGCTTCCCCCCGGGGTACTTCGCGTATCCCTTCGAATGCACGGTAAGGTCGCCCGTCCCGGCCAGCAGGTCGCACAGCTCCTCCAGCTCGATCAACCCCTCGTTGCTGTAGCTCACCACGAGCCACCGGCAATCCGCCGCCTCCACTACCCCCTTGATGGCC
>JBEKXR010000534.1:0-3033 GCA_049511935.1 Spirochaetia bacterium
TGGTTTACTCGGAGCTGTTACATTATCTGAGACATTATTCTTTTCGCAGTCCTGACAAATCGTCACAAGTCCTTACAAGCACGCTTGACATACTTCATTACCCCAGAGATACTTACTGCAAATAGATGCGTTTTGCTGCAAGCCCTTCCGAGTGCGAAAACTGGCCTCTGCCAGTTTGAGGGGCTAGTGCCCGAAAGGGTGTGCTGGTTCAAGTCCAGTCCGCAGCATCTTACAGAGTAAGAAAATAAAATACGTTCTATTACCCAGATGCTAAACAGGAAAATCCTTGGTTGAATGTCCGGTTGAATTTATGATAACTCAAGTTGGATGGCATTAGGTCAATACTTCTGTTCCTTCCCGTTCTCTCGTGGAGACCTCCAACTGGCTACGATTTCAGTGACAGTCCAGGTGGCGGGCGCCACCCGCCACCACAGATTGCCCTGAAGCGGGAACCGATTCAGTTAGAGTTGTTCGTTCCTCACGCGCAGGGCTATGAGTTCAAAGCGGTGATCACCAACAAGGAGGGCTCGGCGAACCGAATCCTGCTATTCCACAACGGTCGGGCTACCCAAGAGAGCCTATTCTCCGAGTTGAAAGGCCAATGTCAGATGGACTACGTGCCCACACGAAGGTTGGTCGGCAACCAGCTGTATTTCCTCTCCACGGTCCTCGCCCACAACCTCTACCGCGAGCTGGAGATGCGCCGCGGTGGCGTTCATCGGTTCACGACGGCGAAGCGGGCTGCATTAGGATCTTCCCGGAGGCGGCGACGATGCGCCAGCGGTTGATTCTGCGAGCCGGCCATCTGACTCGTCCTCAAGATCGACTATGTCTGACCTTGAGCGGGAATGCAGTGACACGCGATGAGTTCCTGGACTATCTGGAGCCGTTGAAAACGGCTTCGTGGCCTTAAGGATTATGCAACGTTAGGGTCTAGTCGCCGAACACGGCGGCAACCGGACGGCCAGAACTTCTGACAAGCTAGATCAGCCGCCTTCTCGCCATAGGCCTTTAGTAGCCCAGCCTGGATTGCAGAGCGTGTCATTTTCCGCCAGTTATCTGACACCAGCCCCCATCGTCTTAGCGAAGTCCTCTTAAGTGTACCAAAGAGATCCACGGCCAAGAGGCGGCGGCAGACCCTCCTAACGGCGTTCACACTATGGGCAGCGACTCACAATCCGAATCGAGCGAATGGATGCCCATCCAACGCACGAACAAGTACCGATATGAGGTAGTCTCAACGTCGAGTCCCTTTCGCGGAGCTGTCTCCATCCGTCGCCAAGGTGTTCGGGGAATTGGCGCCTGCCCCAGCCGTTGTTGACAAAGCCAAATCAACCTAACGCCGATCCAGGCTGCGCCGCCGAATCACCGGGGCGAAGCGAACCCCGGCAATTGGCCCTCCCGCGAACCGGAGACGCGCCTGAAGCGTCCACACCAACGAGATGCAATGCATGAATCCGCTTCGATCGGATGCATGCTACGGGCAACAACCATCTCTTTGACCTCTCGGGGATCACACGCTGCTCGGCTCACGCTTGGCAGCGGAAGGCCCGGGCGGTTCTCCTTTGAACTCCCGCATCACCCTCTGCCTCTTCTCCAGGCTCTCGTGCACGTACATGTTCATGGTGATGGCGACGGAATTGTGCCCGAGGTACTCCGAGACCGCCTTGATGCAAGCCCCTTCGCGGATGGTCAGGGTGGCGAAGCTGTGCCGCATGGTGTGCGCTGAGATCCGGCGTCCAAGGATCCGGCGGCCTGCTTTGATGATCTCGTAGCTGACATACGTCGGGAGGTAGGGCTTTCCGCCCTGCGTCTGGAACAGAAAGGTCTCACCCGGAAACGTGGCGCGAATGGCTTCGAACAGGGCCCTCTGGATGTCGACCTTTCGGTCCTTGTTCCTCTTCCCCGTCACCCGCAACCGGACCATATCTCCCAAGTCCTCGCGCTTGTCCAGCCGGGCACTGCACATCTCCGATACGCGGCAGCCGGTGTTGTACAGGAACCAGAGGAAGAGCGAGGTCCGCCTTGAGGTGCCGGCTACCAGGCGGTCAAACTCCTCACGCGTAACGATTCGGTCCTCTCCGATGCCCGTTCGCGCCAAGGCCGGCGCCCTGGTCTCACTGCTATAGTCGAGGCTTCGCAGCATCGCCTCCAGCCCGGCCTGCTGGGTGAAGTCGGGGCTGGAGAGCATCGCACGCAGCCGTGCCTTCACTGCTTGGCGGCGGATGAGCTTGGTCGCTGTCGCGAGCGGCAGCCCGTTGACGTGCACGAAGTACGCCTTTACCGCAGCCAAATCGAGATCGAGGCGGTTGTCCTCGAGGAAGCGCAGGAAGGGCTTGAGGTGGTTGGCGTAACCGTCCTTGACCGCCAGGAACCTTGCGAGTGGGGTGACGCCGGATGCCTGCTCGTCTGCGATATTGGAAATGTTCTTTCTTTGGGTCAGCCGCCAGTGGTGGGCCCAGAACTCATTCCATGTCTTCGCAACAACTTTCACTTTGCCTCCAGAGCTACTCCACGCACAACGCCGAGCCAAGCTGCGCGGGGGAGAAGTACGTGCTGCTGCGCGGCGACGTTTCGGAGCACAGCATCGCCTCGACGCTTGCCGCCCAGTCGCCAGCACGAAGACGTCAGGACGTCTGTTTTTCCGCTGTCCGGCGGTCCAAAGAAGGGTTTCATTTCAAGCGCACCGGTTTTTTCGCCGGTCTAGTCTCCCTTTGATGCCGCATTTCCAGTGAACCAGAAAAGCAGGCGAGGCTAAGAATAGCGCCCATGGTATGATCAGCATATAGATAGCTATTCCAAAAACTCATTGAAGATCCCTCCGCAGGAACTTGCTCCCATTTTCATGAGCATCTTCAACCGTGTCTCAGCTGCCACTCGGGGACAAGGTATGCCGGTGCGTCGAAGTGTTTCTTGTGGAAGTTCAATGACCATTTCAACTCGTGTTTCCATCTTGCCCAGCGCACCCCAGTCCTCGGAAGAGATCTCTGCGACTTGAGACAAGTGGCGGTGATGTCGTACACTTTGGAGGAG
>JBEKXR010000535.1:0-3030 GCA_049511935.1 Spirochaetia bacterium
ATCATGCGCTTCCCGGAATCCGTCGTCGAAGGTCACGAGGAAACAGCGCTTCGGAAGATGCCCGATACCTTCCATACAGTCAATGACATCCTTCAGGCTTACGGGCACATACTTTTCGAGGAAGAAATCCAGATCCTCCTTGAACCTGCGCTCTTCCCGAAAGATGGAAAGTCCGTCAACGTGTGCCGGCTCTCTATCCCCGACCACATGGTAGCGCGGGACGATGAGCTCAATGCCCAAAAAATGGTGCCAGATTGGCAGTGGAACCCAGGAGATCACCTGCCCGCCCGCTTGCTTCAACTCTCTCCACATGCTATTCACCACGACGAATCACCTCTATCCGTGAGAAAGGCAACTCGTTCGGCTCTTTCGGCTTGCCCGGTGCGGCGCATTGAATCTGCCGGAAGATCTCCTCCATGATTCGCGAAGTGAGGAGTATATCCCGATATGGTACGGGGAGCGGGGAGTCCTCCCGGAGAGACCGGTAGAACGATGAGATGAGGGTATGGATTCCCGACTCAGAGTGAAAATCACGCCTTAAGAATCTGCGGATGTTGTTCAATCCGTTGGCGATGTGCTGCTTCCCCTCAAATAAGGGCGGAATGAACTGGTTGAGATAGCTCGTGTAATTGCGAGGGATCCTGATCAGGGTCTGATGGCGATAATCCGCGATCAGGGAGTTTTTGGGCCCATAGACCCGGAACTGCTGCACCGAGGGGGACATCTGTGAGGAGAAGGTGAAGTATGCGGTGATGCGGCGGTTGCTAGATATGATCACGCGAAGCTCATCGACGATGCCCGCTTCTCCGATGTCCTCCAAGAACCGGCTCGTGAATGCATGAGCGAGAACGGTGACATCCTCTTCCTGCAGATACTCGGCGATCTTTCCGATGCCGTGGCTTATGATGTTCTTCAAGAGACCGCCCGGCAACTGGTGGACTCAATGGTTTCTGTCTCCAAGGAGAGCCTTCGCATAGCGCTCGTCATTGAATTGGTAGCAGTAGATGCTCTCCATGTGAACCGGTGCGCCTCCCAGGTACCCAGCGCGGATGAGGCGGCGCATCTCAACGGCGATGGGCATGAACTGTGTCTCGTGGCCGACGGTCAACTTGAGGCCAGAGGCCTCCGCAGTTCGTATCAGCTCCCTTGCTTCACTGCTCGACAGTTTGAAGGGCTTCTCCACGTAAACGTGGCAGCCCGCCTTGAGGCACTGCTTGGCCAGGGCGAAGTGGCTTTGGGGCGGCATGGTGATATGGACCACGTCCGGCCGGCATACTCGAAGGAGAGATTCGACATCGTCGTAGAAATGCCTGATCCCCAGCCGCTCGGCTAACTGCTCCGCCATAAGGACTTCGCGGTCGCATACTCCGACGATTCACGACGGTCCCTTATATTTGTATTGGGTATCCCTCAGGGTGCTGTTGGAGATTCCTGAAAGGAGGCAAGCAAGATCTCCTGGACCTTGAAAGCTGCCGCAAGGCGGTCTGCTAGCTCATATACGGAGTCCCGTAGGAAACCCTCGCGGTCGCCGTAGATCCCGTTATCAATGGTGAAGATGGCTTCGATCACGAGTTCATGCCTCTCCGTCTCTGCCTGTCTGCGAGAAAAGCCAGCGCGTATAGCATCCAAGCTTGAGACCACCTCATATAGGAAATCTTATTCTTGAGGAAGCGCATCTTTTGATAATAGAAATAACCCTTCTCGCTACGCATGGTAAGAAGCGCACATTGGAACACTTTCTCCGCAAGCGGGAGGGCGTCCCTGTGGAATTCGGAAAACTCGCAAAGCGTTACGATGCTCTGGGCGACAGAGTGGATGTCGATGGGCCAGACTCTGTCGTGGAAGTACTTCGGGCTGCCGTCAGGCGTGAAAAAGTTGAGGATATAGAAGCGAAACCCCTTGGAAATGAAATCGGGGAGTTCCTTGATCCGATTCATCTGCGAGAACTTTAGGAGCGCGACGAGATTGTACCCGGTGTGGAAATTGTCGATCCAGCGCTGCGTCTTTCCTTCTCCGTAGGGCCAGGAGCCGTCCGGCCTCTGCCTGCTCAAAGTGTAGCGCACCGCCCTTTCCGCCATCAGCCCGAACCGTGAGTTGCCATTGATTTGCGACAGCCTCCCGATGAATGCCGCCCCGAGCAGGTTCGCATTGTGGACTTGGTCCCGATCGAGTGGTGTGTAGCTGAAACACAACCCATCGCCCTCTTCAGTGACATTGAGACCGTTTACAATGAACTCTCCTGCGCTCGTGGCCGCCTCAAGAAACCTTCGGTCCGCGAACTTTTCATAGGCATCGAGGAGGGCATTGCCCCCGAAGGTCGTGCAAATGATGTTCGGAGTGTATTTAGGAAGCAATGAGACCCTGTTTTGCCAGTCGAAATTGTAACCCCAGCACACATATGGATACCCGTCGCTTCGAAGCTCCATGAGACGCTTGACTCTCTCGAGCACCGCGGAATCATTCTCTAGAATCCCGCTGCGGGAGAGCCGAACTAGGGCGCTTGTAAAAAGGGCACATGCCTTCGGGTTTTCCCCCTTGGAGACGAGGAGCGGCCGCCGCAGGTTGATCGGGGATCTCTTCATAGCCTGGGTGATCGCGATCCTCGCGGCCTTGCACTTCGACAGCGGAAGGGCGTTGAAAAAACGACTATTGAGAGCGTCATAGGGGTCGTAACCGGACCAATCCTCCCGCACGCAGTAGTTGAGAAGCGATTTGATGGTGCTTTCGACGGATTCACTTGCTTTTGCCATTCTCACAATCTTCCGGCAATCTGCATATGCCATTGTAGGCAACAACGGGGAGGCACAACCGAACTTCAGGGCCCGCCCTCCCTCCCGGACCGCTGTGATATTGGCTGACTATTCCTGCTTCTTCGACTGGAATCAGCTCAGCCATCGAGCTCCTGGTCAAACTGCTTCTGCCAAGTACTCTATCGCGTCCTACCCCTGGTCTGCATACATCGGGACACAAACACCTGTTCGCACCGTGGCCTGCGGCGAAAAATCAGATCCTGCGGATTAAATACCCCTT
>JBEKXR010000536.1:0-3022 GCA_049511935.1 Spirochaetia bacterium
ACGTCCTGGTCCAGCTCGAAGCGGTACCGGTATCCCCTGATAGGGCTGGTGAAACCGAAGAAAGTGTAATCCCCGACATAGGCCAGTCCCGCGTGTACGAGGTCCAGCGGTGAAAGCGTGAGGACCGACGTCTGGTCGGTTGCGACGAGCTGGCCGTTCTGGTAGTAGTAGATGGGCGCTGTCCCCTCCCACCAGTATCTCGTGTACCCGATGTCCGCCTCCCACCGGCGGTTGATGGTGAGGGGGTACTGCGCAAAGATATCGGCCTCTTCCTGGAATATCACCTGCTGCAGGATCCCCGTATCAGCCAGGGTCGGTGAGATCGTGAATTGCGAAGGGTCGAGGGAGATGTAGGAGACCTGGGGAATGTGGGCAACCGTGATTCCCCAATTGACTCGATTGCCTCTGTTCGAGTAGTCCACCAGGGCGCCGACCGAGTCCAGGGAGCCGGATGCCTGGACCGCGGCGTCGATCTCGTGATTTCCCAGCACGTCGGCGAAAAAAAAGGCCCCCGCGCCGCCGATGCTCGTCCCATAGGGGCTCACTCCCAGCCCCACACCGACCTGGCTGACTTGGAGGAGCGAGAACGTCGTTGAGTAGGGCGACAGGGACGTGTTCGGGAGCACGGGGACCGACTCTGCCCCTCCGATTGCGATATCGGAAGGAAGGGTGGGCGCGTTGATTGCGCCCTCCAGGCTTACCGGGTCGCCCTGGGTCTGGGCGAGAGTCAGCACGTGGACCTCGTACTTCCTGTTGTTGAAGACCGTCAAAACAAGCTCCCCGGTTGCCGCCGCCATCGAAAGGCATGGAGAAAGCAGGGTCAGACCGCTGATTCCCGTGGCGACCCTGGTCACCCGGAAGAACTGTCGCGTGTCGAAGCTGTAGCGATACAGGTCGCTGTAACCATCCGTATTCGCCACAAAATAGAGGCTCTTTCCGTCGGGAGAGAACAGCGGGTTTATGTGTTTTGCCCCGTCCTTGACCGATATGATCCGCATCTCCATGTTTCGCATGTCCAGAAGCCCGACATTCATGGACTGGAACCGAAGAGATCCCAGGTCGGTATCCGCTCCCTCATCCGTGGCAAATGCAAGGATGGTGCCATCGGGAGACCACGCGGGCTGGAGCTTCGTGTGCCACCCGCTGGTGAGACGCTCGAGCGCACCGTTGGCGGGTTCAAGAAGGTAGATGTCCCGCAGCGCATCCCTGGTCGCCGACAGGGCGATCCGCGAACCGCCGGGCGACCAGGCCAGTCCGGCCGCTCCCTTGACCCCCCCGAGCGGGATGATCTTTGCCGTCCTTCCGGAGGGCACCTCGACAATGGCAACGGCATTCTGTCCCCCCCGCTCCACGATGAATGCAAAGGAACGTGAATCCGGCGCCCATGCTCCCGCTGAGTCGATGAAGTTCAGAACATCGTACCGCGCGTCGCTGTCCGACCTGGCGAGGTTTTTCAGCACCTTGCCGGACTGCGCGTCGACAAGGTAGAGGTCGAGGCCGAACAGGTCCTGCCGGGAGAAGACGGCGATGTACTTCCCGTCCGGACTGATGACGGGGCTCAGATTCAGGCCGCTGTCGAGGCCCGGCAGCATGCGCCCCACGTCCCTCGGGAGCGTGCGGCCGGCGATCTTCGGCGCATACGTCATGGAAAAGTCGCTCTTCCAATGGGTAGAGAACTCTTCCATGGTTTTCACGCCGAGCGCCGAAGCGACCGCATCGGGGATGCCTCTGTCCGTCACGTCAAGGAAGAACGCGCGCATTCCGGTTTTGCCCCAGCCGCGGTCGATCCAGTACCAGACCGCATCGCCGAACCGATAGGGGAAGTACTTGAACTGCTTCGAGGAAAGCTCGTCGATGCTCGGGATGTCATTGTTCAGGACCGCATCGCGCATCCACATGTCCGTCAGAGGATCGTCCGGCCCGAGGGAGAGATACTCTGCCTGGCCTTCGACAAACCACAGGGGCAACGCCTGCGCACCGGCTGCGAAAGCTCCCAGGGGACTCAACTTCTCGAACTGAAAGGCGTGCACAAGCTCGTGCGCCAGCACGTGTGCGTTTTCGCTGTACGTGCCCGTAAGCGGGAGGACGATCCTGTGCCCGAGACTTTCCGTCACGCCACCTTCACCGAGGGAAACGTTGCCGGGGATGACGTTTGTCTGCTCGAAGTCGACAAAGCTGTTGTAGAGAACCACCTTCTGGAGGCCCTTGATCCCGTAGCCGAAGATGTCAGCATGGTGGGCGTACGCGCTTTCCAGGATCCGGGCTGCATCCATCACGGCCGGGGAACCCTGCGGGTAGTGATAGACCTGGAAATGCTCGGTTTTCAGCACGGAAAAGTCGATTGAACCGTACTGCACCTTGTTTCGCTCAAAGGACTGCCCCCAGACGAACCAAGGAACACAGGCAAGGAGACAGAGAAACAGCGGAGCTTTCAGGGAGGAACGTCTCATGCGCGCTTCAGCTGCCATCTACGATTAGTATCCTCAGGACCACGAGAAGGGGTCAAGCAACGCGGGGTTCTCCGGGGTGACGTTCCTCGATGCTGCCGCGCTAGTCCAGAACGATGCGATTGCGCCCCGACTGCTTGGCCTGGTACATGGCCCGGTCCACTCGCTCGATCCATGATTCCTGGCTCTCGCCTTGCGCATAGCGGGCAACGCCGATCGAGACGGTGACACCGATGCTCTCACCGCTGCACTGGTAGCGCAGCTCCTCCATGTCCTTCCGAAAGCGCTCCGCGATTCCGAAGGCCTGCTGCTCGTTTGAGTTGGAGAGGACGACGAAGAATTCCTCCCCGCCGTAGCGTCCCGCGTAGTCGTACTTCCGCAGACCCGCCTGCAGCCGGGCCCCGATCTCGCGGATCACCATGTCCCCGCATTGGTGGCCGTAATTGTCATTGACGCTCTTGAACTTGTCGATGTCGATCATGAGTCCGGTGAGCGGCACGTCCAGGCGGATGCTGCGCTCGATTTCGATGGAGATCCGCGTGAAGAGGCTCCTGCGGTTGAGCAGGCCCGACAGG
>JBEKXR010000537.1:0-3016 GCA_049511935.1 Spirochaetia bacterium
AAAGGAGCCGAGCTGAACGCCGCCAGGGTTGACGCTCGTCCTCCCGATCCAGAATCGCGGATTCGGAAGGGTACGCCTATCGCACACGCGCCTTCGATAAAGGTCACAGCGCAAATAGCTCTTGCTTGACAAGTCAAGTAGATGAGCATAGAGTGCTCATCCGTCAGAGAATCGTGAATAGTTTCGAACATTGTCTTGTATGGAAAGAGAAGCACTTCCTTTTAAGAACAGCCTTCCCCTCTACATGCGGTCTCATGGAGATCATCAAAGTCGCTCCTGCCTATAGCCTGCTTCCTTCCGAGCCCGAACTCGTGAAGGAGTATGGTGTCAGCCGTGGCACGGTCAAGCAGGCGTAGTGATGAGAGTGTTTGTCACAGGTGGCACGGGCCTTGTAGGGAGCAACGTGATCAAGGTTGCCCAAAAGAAATATCATGCCGAAGTAATTGCTTCCCTGCATAACCGCACACCCATCGCGACGACGAAGTACAAAGTTGAGCATGTTGACATCATCGATCAACAAGCAATTTTGGATGTCATGAAAAAGCATCGTCCAGACGCTGTGGTGCATTGCGCTGCGACAGTGGACACTGATCTTCTCGAAAAAGACCATGCACTCGGCTGGCGGCTCATGGTTGAGGCGACACGGGGCATGGTTGCGGCATGTGGCAAAGTTGGCGCAAAGCTCATCTTTGTATCGTCTGATTGGGTATTCGGCGGCGGTTCGCCTCCGTATGATGAACTAACTCCCCCCTGCCCTGTTAATTACTACGGTCTGCTGAAAGTCGTCGGGGAAACCATCGTCAGCTCTTCGGGCATAGATTACGCGATAGCACGGATCGCAGCTGTGTACGGTCAAAACTGGTCCTTCCCTGACTGGGTGCCAGAAGAGGAAGTCACCGGCTTCGGCACTCTCCCGAATTGGATACTTCATCAGTTGCAGAATCAGAAAGAAATTCGAGTCTGGACGAAGTATGTGAACGTGCAGGCAAATCCGACCCTCGCGAGTGACTGTGCTGATGCGATGCTGACCATAATCGAGAAAAACAGGACAGGCATTTTTCACTGCTGCGGCAGCAGAAGCGTAACGAGAACGGAATTAGCTCGGCTCGTGGCGAATGCATTTGGACTAGACGTTCTGAGGATACGCGAAGCAAGAGAGGAGGAGATGAATGCGGCAGTCCTGGTGGGACCCCTGCCGGAGAGAACCTGCCTCGACGTCAGAAAAACCGAGAACGAACTCGAGCGTAGGAATCTCCCGGTAGAGGAAGGCTTTGAGGAATGGAAACGGGAGATGACCGAGGCAGTGGTGCATGTTCCGTAAAAAGCCCGAGAACGTGAGTTACAAAAGCGAACAGCGTGAGAATAATACCCGGGAGGTTGATGAAACTGTTCGGCGGGGCGCTGTGCTCACTCGGGAGTTCACGCTGGTCTGCGACCACCGCTCGGTGAACGGCGCGAATGCCGCGGAGTGCTGCCGGACCCTGAAGAAGGTGCTGGAGTCTCCGGAGGAGGCATGGTGAAGCTGCTGGAAGGCAAGTCGGCGATCGTGACAGGCGCCGCGCAGGGGATAGGTTTCGCTACCGCCCGGGAGTTCGCCCGGCACGGCTGTGACGTGCTGGGCTGTGACATTTGCGGGGACGCGATGAGTTCAGCGGCCGGAAAGATCGCCCGGGAGACCGGCCGCACCGTCGTCGGGGTGCACGCCGATGTGACGAAGAGGCTTGATGTCGAGGCGGTCGTGAACCGCGCCATCACGCTTTTCGGCAGGATCGACATCCTCATGAACAATGCCGGGGTCCTCATCCACGCTCCGGTGCTGGAGATGAACGAGGCAGACTGGGACCGGCTCTTTGCGATCAACGTGAAGGGGATCTTCCTGTTCGCCCAGGCGGTCGGCCGGCAGATGGTGAAGCAGGGGGGAGGGAGGATCATAAACATGTCCTCCTGCTCCGGCAAGAAAGCCACGACGAATGAAGCCGCGTATTGCGCCACGAAGGCGGCGATCCTCGGCTTGAACCGGGTGCTCGCCCTCGAGCTCGGACCGCACGGTATCAACGTGAACGCCATCTGCCCGGGGGTAACCGATACCCAGATGGTGCGGAGCACCTTTCTCACTAGCCCCGAGGTCGAACGAGAGTGGATCGAGAAGACGGCGCTGAAACGGCTGGGCACCCCTGAGGACCAGGCCCGGGTGGCCGTGTTCTTGGCGTCGGAGCTCTCGGCGCACATCACCGGCGAGGCGCTCGTCGTCTCCGCCGGTGAGATGATGAGCCAGTAAAAGGTGCGTTATAGTGCAGATCGGCGTGTGCGCGGAAACGTTCTTTTCGGACCTCCCGTGCGAGTAGCGCCGGCGGAAGATCGCAGCGTTCGGATTCACGCGCTACGAGTTGTGGTTTCACGACAAGAGGTTCGACGGCGTGCGCCTGCACGACGAGCCGAAGGACTTCGACAGCCTCGCAGAGCTCAACGATAGGCTGGGACTCCCGTGTACAGACTTCATCTTCAACCATCCTGATGCGGGAGTGAAAGCGGCGCTGATCGAGGCGCAGAACCGCGCCCTCATTCTGGACAGTCTCGGCGCCATGATCAAGCGGGCTGGCAGGGTCAAATGCCACGCGTTCATCAGCGGCGCGGGCAACGTGGTGCCGGGGACCGCCAGAAGGGAATCGGAAAGGACAGCTGAACCCACCCCCGCCTAAGGGCGGGGGGTTCTGCGCTCGTCGGCTAAAGCCGACTGGGGCTGCCATCGCCATTCTGAGTAAACGGTCCTCTGATTCTCAGGCACGGTTTGCAATAGCGGCAGCCCCTTTCTGCGCCAAGATCGCCCATGCCATATCGCAACTACTTTCACCTCTCCCCCCCAACATCCGCTTGCGGCATACCGATCTATTGCTTCCAATCTCGTCCTTGTGCCGCAAGCTTGCTGAAGCCTTCGTCTGAAGACGAGGGGGTTTCTCCCCGTAGGTGACTCTAAGTATCCGCATAAACGACCAGTATCGGGTATGTTTTCGGTGGG
>JBEKXR010000538.1:0-3013 GCA_049511935.1 Spirochaetia bacterium
AGCCAGTCCAGCTCGGGGCAGGATACCTCGTACAGGTCCCTGAGGCTTTCGTGGGACCTGTTCATCAGCTTGCCGAAGGTAACCAGGTCCTTCCTGCGGAGCGCCTCTTCGGCGTCGATGACCCGCTGGTTTTCCTCCACCACATGGAGGCACTTCTTCCGGGTGGTCTCAGGGATCAGGCCCATGCTGTCGCGTATGTCGAAGGCGGAATAGTCCCGAAGGGCCGTGCCGGGCTTCTTCACGGAGAGCAGATCGACGCACGCGCGGCAGTCCGCCCGCCGGCGCGCATACTCGGATTCGGCGAGGCCGTGCGGGACCTTGGAGTTCGTGATGAGGATTTTCACTCCCTTCAAGGCGAGCGGGACGTAATGGTAGGTGAGGAAGCGCGCGTCCAGGAGCATCGCGTGGCCCTCCTTGGCCAGCCGCGATATGAACTGGTCCACGATGCCGCACTTCACACCCACGAACTCATTCTCGGCCTTCTGCGCGAGCCTCGCGAGCTCTTCCCGTCCGATCTCGATTCCGTAGAGATCCTGGATGGCAAGCGCGGCGGCGACTTCCAGGGCGGCGGAGGAGGAGAGGCCCGCCCCCTGCGGGATGTCGCCATGGATCGTCACGTCCATGCCCCCCAGGGCCTGCCCCCGCTCGAGATACTGGGCGATGATTCCTTTCGGGTAGTTCGCCCAGCGATCCTCCTTGCGAAATCGGAGCGTGGGAAGCGTGGCGCGCTTGCGGTCCTTGTAATCGACCGAGTAAAAACGAAGGTGAGAGTCCTTGCGGCGGCTGATGGCAACGCGGACGGTGAAATCAATGGCCATGGGAAACAGGAAGCCGTCGTTGTAATCGGTATGCTCCCCGATGAGATTCACCCGGCCCGGGGCCGACGCGATGATCTCGGGTGCCTTGCCGTATTCCTCGACATGGCTCTGCTTCACTGGATCCATTCATGTCTCCCGCGGGATGCGCGTTGTGTGGGTTGCGCCAGTATAGACAAAGAAGAAAAAAAATTCAATAAAAAGGTCGAAAATTGTCGAAGAATTCACCAGAATGGACGATCTTCCCCGGTTTCTCCAGTACGGAGAGGAGATTTCTTTCCCCTCCCGGACGCCGATCTACCGCACCGCAGAGCCGGTCGGCGCAAAGCCTGTCTTCTACGTGATCGCAGGGCTTCTCAAGGTCGACTATCCGGTTCGGGGTTCGACGTTCACCCTCTGGCTTCCCCCCGACAGCATCTTCGGCCTCGTCGAACCTCTGGCGGAATGCGCGCGGCTGAGCGTCGTGCAGGCGATGGAGCGCACGATCTGCTACACCTGGGACCTGGAAGGATTTTTCACGGCGGCGGGAGTTTCGTGGGAGCTTGCCCTTGCGGCCACTACGGGCATGACACGCGAGCTGCGGATCCTCAACGCCGAGTTCGGCGAAAGGCTGGGCCTGCTGGAGAAGGGCGGCCACTGATGGACTCGTACAACGAGATCATGAAAATCGCATTCCAGGCCGAGGAGGCCCTGGATGATGCGGTCATCGCCCGGTTCGGCCGCAGGTTCAAGGACAAGCAGATCCTCATCAGGGAAGGCGAAATCCAGCAGAAGATTTTCTGGATCCTGGAGGGGGAGGTCTACATCACCCGCAAGATGGGCGACAAGTACAAGGTCCTCGCCACCCTCGGCAAGGGCGAGCTCATCGGCGAAATGAGTTTTTTCGACAAGTCCGTTCGCTCGGCGACGGTCATCGCCAAGAGCAGCGTCCATGCCCTCGAGTTCACCAGGGAAAACTTCGCCGACATCTACGCGGCCAGCCCGATGTGGACGAGACGGCTCCTGGTATCGCTGGCGAAACGAATCCGCCTGATGGTGCAGAGGCTCGGACAGTTTTAGCACAGCATCCCCTTCGCTCCCGCAACCGCACGCAAGCGTGCGAGGTCTGCTTCGCAGAAGCAAATGTCGCCAGGAGCGACCGCGCTGCCGCGATGGGGCCCCCTTTCGCGCCGCCTTCGGCGTCGAAATGACACGGAACTGCACGGAGTACCGTGCAAGGTACCGTGGCCGGCTCAGATCGTCACGATCTTGTCCGCGTCCTGTTCGTTGACGAATATCCTCGAGTATCGACCCGAATGATGGACGCTGGCGATTCCCGGCAGATGAGTCTGCGCGAAGAAGAACAGGATGTCCGCCATGTCCTCGCTGCTGCTGAGCAGCGACCAGCGGTACCAGCAGTCGTGTTTCTCCAGCAGCGCACGACGCGCCGCGTCGTTTTCCAGCTCGGCGTCCGTGCGGAGGCGGATCTCGTTGCGCAGCCCTCCGTACCATGATTTTCCGACATGGAAGAGACAGAGCTTCTTCTTCCTGTCCATGTAGTACAGCTCGTAGATGCCCGCATCAGAGGGCACGGAACGGACGATCTCGTATTTTTCGCTTTTACGAAGGCGGGACCAGCTTACAGTGAAATAAGCGTCCCTGCCCCGGACGAGCTTCTGGACGAGGGGCTTCCGATCCATCATTCAATTCCTGATGAAATGCATGCGGTACCTGCCCGCGTCCGCCTCGATCCGGCAGCCCTCGCCGTAAAGCCGGGATACGCCGGGTCCCGCCATCACCGCCTGGATCGTGCCCTGGTCCACCACCATTCCCCCTGCCAGCAGCAGCATGCGGTCATAGCCGTCGATGATTTCCTCGACGTGGTGGGTGACGCCGATCACCGTCAGGTCGGGACGGCGGCCGAAGAGGAGCCCCAGCGAATGGAGAAACTCCTCGCGGGCCAGGGGATCCAGGCCGAGGCACGGCTCGTCGAGGATGAGAAGCTCGGGACCCGCCGCCAGCGCCCGTGCAATCAGCACCCTCTGACGCTCGCCGGTCGAAAGCGTGTGGAACATCCTTTCACCGAGGAGCCCGGCTCCGATCGCCGCAAGAGCTCCCTCCGCATGCGCGATGGCCTGTGCCGGCATCGGCTCGTACAGCGCGATGCTGCCTTCCGCTCCGCTCATGACGACCTCTCGGCAGTTCATGAATCCGGGAAA
>JBEKXR010000539.1:0-3001 GCA_049511935.1 Spirochaetia bacterium
TTCTATGACCGGTGTTGGAAGGATCTGGGTCAACAGGTCCCTGGCGTTCGTGGCCGGGGGGCTGATCGTGTACGCTATCATGAGCCTTGCCATCGTGGCTCCTATCAGGAGTCAGAAGGAGACGCTGGCGAAGCAGCTGGACGAAGTGCAGAACGGAGCAGCCCGGCTCCTTGCTGAGGCGAAGGGGCTTGCGGGTAACAAATCCTACGACAGCGCCCTCAAGACCTTGGACACCCTGTTCGAGAAGCAACCGGGCTCGAGTCAGGTGGTCGAGGGGAGGAAGCTCTACGCCGAGATCGAGATCAAGGTCCAGGCGAAGGAGCAGAAGTGGGAAACGGCAGTCCCGGCGATCCGGGCGGCGTGGGAGAAGGCCAAGGCGGCGGAGCTTATGGTCGACGTTGAGCGGCAAAAACAGCTCGTGGAAACGGGCATGGCCGAGACCTTGGCCACGGAATGGGAGAAGGCCAAAGACCAGATCAGACAGGACTGGGAGAAGAAGTAAATCCGGATCCGGGGAATCCCATACGGATCCTGCCGCGCAAAGCTTCAGCAGCCCGTACCCGCGGGCTGCCAGGATGGAGGGTGATAAAATGCCTGATTATCGCAGGAAGGTTTCGCCCCATACCGTGGGGTATGCTGATGCGGAGAACCGCAAGCTGCTCGTGGAGTTCGCAATTCCAGGAGCGCCAGCGGATACCATCGATGTGAAGATCCTGGAAGATAGCGTCCACCTGACAGCGCCAGCAAGGGACATCGACTATGTTGCATCGTTGGCTTTGGGTTGGCCGGTGAAACCTGACAAAGCCGAAGCGACCTACGAGTACGGCCTGCTTCGAATCGAGGTTCCATTCAAAGACCCGATGGAAGATGCTGTGAAGGTCGTCGTCAAGGCAGATGGCGCAGAAACGAAGAAAATAATCGCAGGCAAATAACCCGCTGAACTGTAGGCTTGAGAGCCACGATCGCACATGCCTTTCAGGATATGTGGCTCAAAGCGACTGAGTCGGGCATCGGCTGTATGCTGCTTAGCCCGACCGGAATGCTGTTTGCAACTATGCCTCCTGCCTCTTTTTCACGCTCTCCACGCTCTCCGCGCTGACGACCCGGTGCTCGGGCACGAGCTCGATCCGACCGTCGAAGAGCTCGACCGCTGGCTGGCCGCTGTGGGAGCGTTGTGATCACTGCAATGGCACCGGCGTCGAGCCCCAAACGCGGTCAGGGCCGAGAGAAGCCTGCACTCGTTGTAGGAACGCGAGGGGCGGGAAGATACAAGAGCTGATCACCCTCGCAGAGTTTGACGCTCTCTTGAGCTCAAAAAGATCCGGCTGAACATCTACCGCCGAACAGCCGTCAAACGACACGCGGGGCGGGCCTACGTCGAACGCGCAAAGAGCCTGCCGTATACTCCTATCTCCGGTGCTTCTCACTTGCCAAACTTCGGACGAACTCAAGGAGCCACCCTATTGGTTTTCACCCTCGCATTCGATTTGAGGCCCTCTCGGACAGCCTGACTAAACCACTGGGGGAGGGACGGAATCTGATCCTGAACCAGACACTTGATCGCCCACACGCTTCTCATTGAATCGTCACACTCACTGCCGCATCTGTGGGTTGGTTTTGCCTTTGCACGTCATCGTTTTTGTAGAGACCTTCTCCGAGTTCGCCTCCAGAGCCTTGAAACGTCCCCGTGGCGGGCCATGGCTGCGCCCGGAGCTCGATTCTTGCCCCCTACACCCACCGCCAGGACGCCGGAGGGCGCGAAACTACTCTATCGTGTTGACCTTGACTTCGTTCGATGGGACCCACTGGAGTGAGTGGTTATCGTCCTCAAGCAGGACATAAGTCTTGTTCAATTCTGTGTTCTCGAAGTGAACTGCGAGGACCTGGTAGATTCTATCCAGCGCGAAGGACCGCTCCCTGTGTGGACCCTGGATGACCTTGACTGAGAAGTTGCGAAAGTACATCTCTCGTGCCTCCCCGATTTTACGAGGTCTCTTCACGGTATATCGGCTGCACGGCCGAGGAGATTGCCCGGGATATGGTGCGCGGGAAGATCGGCCGCCTACTTCGAGGCTACCTCCCGTTTGTACGATCGCGCTTGACGACGGCCTGCCCGGAAACCTCGGGCCCGGGTGGAGCTGGACGACTGCCGCTTCGTCTTGCGGTTGAGCCGATGTTCGCTGACCAGGAGCAGGCGCACTGCGCCGTTCCCTCTGGCTCCGAGCTCGCGGGCTCGCGCCAGCTTCCGCCTCACCCCCTGCACGGAACCCACCGTGCGCCGCATCACCCTAGCGATCTCCTTGGCCGTTCGGCCCTCTCGGTTCAGCTCAAGGAAGCGCCTCAGCTCCGTCTCGCTCCACGACTTCCTGACTCTTTGCATTGCCTACCTCCCCGCGGTGCAGTTTAGCACTTTGCAGCCCAAGCAAGTGAAACTTTGCGAATCGCTATGCCGATTAAACAACACGGAAGTTGTCTCTGCACCCGAGAGACTTCGTCAAACCGTGTTAGCCCGTATTGGCTTTAGTCTATGCTCGGCCCGTCACCTGTCAATGGCCGCAATGACGAGTTGAGGCCAGACTGCCAAATGTGTCAACGCAAAGAAGCCCCCGGCTCTTGGAGGTTCTTTGCGATTCTTCAGTTCAACCCTCATCTCCCGTATTCGGGTCATATCAGCGTCGCAAAAGCTGAGCGATTCCATCCCTCGCACCGCTCAAGGCACTGACGCGCTGAGTGAGGCATGAGACCTTCGGTGTTTTTCTCGGTGATCTTACCTGTTACTTGGCTCCGCGGTTCCTGCCTATCCGTGATGGCATGAGCGGAGTCATGCCGTCACTGTCCCTGAGGTCCGCCCCTGACTTTCCTTCTTCCGCCCGGCATCAGGTAGAGGATGAGTCCTAGGACAATTGCAGGCGCGATCCCAAACAGGAGCCAGGGTATTAGAATCTGACTCCAATCCATTCTTGTCGCTTCGTAACAGTTCAGGTAGTTTGAAGCATTTTCT
>JBEKXR010000540.1:0-2996 GCA_049511935.1 Spirochaetia bacterium
AGGAAAATGACTGGAGCAGGCCTACTGGACTACAAGGAAGCCGCGACCTTTACCGGCCTTTCTGAGTACACGCTGCGGCGCTTTGTCAGCCAACACAAGATTCCTTCGAAGGTCGTCGGGTTGAAGCGGCGGTTTTTCTCCAAGGATGAACTGCTATCGTGGATTGAGCAGAACACCGCGAAGAAGGCCGGGAAGAGATCAGCCCGCACTGATGAGCGCCATGCCTGATTCATCGTGCGATCTGGATTCCAACTTTCGTTGGCTGAGAAGCGAGCTGCAGTCTTGCAAGTTCGGGGAGGTAGGGCTGCGAGTGATTGTTCACGCCGGCCACGTGAAACGCATCGAGCGAACCATAGTAGAAAAGGAACAACCCCGAGAGCAGCAGCATGACCCCAAAGATTAGGCGACCCGCGGACTATCGCGTTGATCATGTTGCGCATCATGTCCGGCCCCCAATGATCATCCACCGCACGCCGCCAAAGAGCGTGACATCAGCAAGCCACAGCAATCTCGGCGCTCATGACGGCCGTGGGATTCACACCAATCTGGGGGTAATTGGCAGCACCTCTGTCTTGAATGCAGCCCTTCACTATGTTCGCAGGGGATGGCCGGTGATACCGTTGCACTATCCTCTAGGGTCGAGGTGTTCCTGTGGACGTTCTGAATGCCCCAGCATCGGGAAGCATCCGCTCACATCGCAGGGGCTGAAGGATGCATCGGTGGATGAAGACCAGGTTCTCCTGTGGTGGCACGAAGACCCGAAGGCGAACATCGGGCTGCTCACAGGAGCACGGTCTGGCATCTTGGTCCTGGACATCGACCCCCGGCACGGCGGTGAGGAGTCGTACAAGAGGCTGCTCGCTGATGCCGGGGCGAAAGTCAAGACGCTCCAGTCCAAGACCGGGGGTGGCGGACGACATATTCTCTTCTTGTATCCCGCGCGTAAGACTACTGACATAAAGAGCAGGCCACTCAAAGGGTATCCTGGTATCGACGTGAAAGCTGATGGTGGCTACATCGTCGCGCCGCCGTCTTTACACGCGTTAGGAAAGAGATACGCGTTTGCTGGGTCCGCCAGAAGCGCCCCACGCGCTGGCGTCAGCGAAATGCCAGAGGCACTGCTCCGCATGGTACGCTCGGAAAGCTCACAAGGTGTGGGAAAAGCCTCATTCAAGTCGAACAACAAAGTCCGTCAGAGCGCGCTGGCAAATCCCGTGTCTGTAGACGTGAGGAACCCCGGTGGTGTCACTGAGGTACTTCGGCTACGCTACGGCATTGAGGGGGCACCAGGGACTAAGGTCCGCTGCCCCGAGTGTCAGCACGATACCCTTCAGATAAAAGCAGACAACACAATCGGGAAATGCTTCCACCCACAGTGCGGCCTGCGAGTGCTGCCAAGGTCAGGCCAGGGTGGACCGCAAGCGATTGTCAGTCAGCCGCTACGGGAGATTCTGAGATCCTGCCATGCGGCCCTCGTCTCCTCGGCAACGCACCAGGGGAAAACCGCTTACCGATACATCACGTCTGACCGCTACATCGACAAGAGGGTCATCGAACGGACTGAACTCCTCGGCGTCGTACCCGGAGATTCCAAGAGTCTTTTTGCCAATATCTTGCCGGCCGTCAAGCACGAACTCACCCAATACATTACGACGGAAAAGCAGAAGAAGCGCGCAAGCAGGCAGTTGGAACGTGCAAACGAAGTCTGGAGAAGCATCGGAGCACTGCGCACGCTCATGGAACGACACCCAGGCTGGATCTGTTTCTTCCACACCGACGAATGTGGTGTCGTGTGCTCCGTGGCGTTGCGGCGGCCGTACTCAAAGGACTTCATCTCCTGGACTTTTCGGCCTGGAAAGAGAGGCGTCTTCTGGGTTTCCGTGTCCCCAGAACAACGCGGGGAAATCCTTGATCCTCGCCTGCGCAAGCTGATCGTCGTGGAGGGGCAGTTCAACGCCTTGCAGCTCCAGTCCATGTGGCTGAAACAGAAGATCACCCCCGCGGCACACCTTCTCCCCGTGTGCGCGGTCGGCGGGGTCTCCGGGGCCGATGTCGAAACGGTGCGGAGGATCGACTCGTGCCCGTTCATATGCTTCGACCATGACGCATCAGGTGCCGGCGAAAAGCTCGTGGAGGCCGCCCAGGAGGTGATGTGCTGTCGAGTGTTCACGACTACCCCCATGGACTCCGACCTGGATTCATTCCTGTGCTCGTTCCGCGGAAACTCAACACGGGCATGGCAGAGCTTCCTTGACCTTCTGGAAAATGCGACACCACGGCAGGCGACCTTCGAACGGGCGAGGCAAGCTGTTCATGGGATCCGCCGTGATCTTGGCCCTGACGGCAAGCCCCTCGGGCACAAGACATTCGAGATAAACCGGTCAGTCGCGGAGACCGTAATCGAGGATCTGCAGCAGCGAGGCCAGTTCCTCAACGACAGTTTCGATGCCTACTTCTTCAACCGGTTTGACAGGGCGCTGCTAAGACTGGATCCCGATGATCGGGGGCTACAGCTTCTCCTTGATCAGTACGGGCTGAACCCTTGCGAGGTCACGTTCCGATACATGGACGAGCAGTTGCGCCTGGAGGCGTTCAAGAACGGCGAGCGTACCAACGTGCACCGCCTTTCTTACTACGATCAAGCGAAGAACATCCTGTACGTCTCCAACGCCTACAACGGAATCTACCGTCTGACCACCGAGTCCATCGAGGTGGTCGACAACGGCACCGACGGCGTCTTGTTCCTCTCAATCCCGCGTGCAGAGCCGATCAACGCCCCCCTGGACCAACCACTGCCTCGGTCGCTGGTCAGGGACCTGGTCTTCGGCGCCCTGAACCTGCAGGGCAGGATTCTCAGCAGTGACGAGCAGAAGATCATGGTGATGTTCTGGTTCTACGGGCTGTTCTTCGAGCAGATGATGAAGAGCAAGCCCCTGCTCGCCTTGGTGGGGCCCAAGGGTTCGGGGAAAACAAGCTGGCTGCGGATGGTGGGAACG
>JBEKXR010000541.1:0-2993 GCA_049511935.1 Spirochaetia bacterium
CGCACCATGCAGCCGGGTTCGGTGTCGTGCCGGCAGTCGCTGAATCGGCACGCCCGCGCAAGGGCCGCGACGTCCGCGAACGACGCATCGAGGTCATCCTCTGCACCCCAGAGGCCCACCTCGCGCATCCCGGGGTTGTCGATGAGCAGGGCGCCGGAAGGAAGGATGATCATTTCCCTATGTGTCGTCGTGTGCCGTCCCCTCCCGTCGTCCTCGCGGACGGCGCCGATAGCCCGGCGGGTGTTGCCAAGCAGCCTGTTGATGAGCGTTGATTTTCCGACGCCCGAAGAGCCCAGGAGAGCGGCGGTGGCGGCGGGGCGCAGACAGGCGTGCAGCGCCCCGATCCCCTGTCCGGTCTCGGCGCTCGCTGCAAGCACCGTTACGCCCGCGGCGGCCTTTTCGGTCTCCGCGACGCGTGACTCGCATTCCTCGCACAGGTCGGCCTTGTTCAGCACTACCAGCGGCTGCACCCCGCTTCCCCAGGATAGGGTGACGTATCTTTCGAGCCGTCGAACGTTGAAATCCCGGTCCAGGCCCATGACGATTATGGCGACATCGAGGTTGGCAGCCACGACCTGCGCCTCTGCCCTGCCATTCCGCGCCGACCAACCGGTGGACGCCCTGCGTGCAAACGCGTTGAACCGCGGAATCAGCGCGTGAATCGTGGCCCATCCGTCCCGCGGCCGTGGCACGATGGCGACCCAGTCTCCGACCACCGGGAAATCGGACCGTGCCTCGCACTCGCTACGGTACCTGCCCGACACCTCCGCGCGCAGTTCGCCCTGCGCGCAGCTCACGGTGCACGACTCTCTCTGCCCGGCGATGACTCTTGCCGGCTCCATACCCTCTGTTCTGATTTTTTCGAAATCCGATGAGAAACGGCTGTTCCAGCCTAGAGATTGAAGCTCCAATGGGAATCCCTCCATGACGACACGACGGACGCACCTGGTCCTGCGGTCGAGCGGACGGCCAACGCCCGCGGAGGAATCTCTGCCTGCTTCACGGAAAAGGAAGAACTACCTCTGCGAGCCCCTGGATGAGGTGGATGTATGAGAGACGGCTCGAACGGCATTCATACTACGGCGTCCTCCTTTCAATCGGTTCAGAACTTCCTGCCGAGACTATCGTCGTGGAGTGAATGGTGTCAAGCGCGGCGTGCGCGGCCGCGGACGAGTCTTCCACCATCGTCGAAAGCCCCAGGGCGATGCTGTCCCAGGCCCAGCGCAGAATCCCGGCGCCTTCCACGTCCGCGACGGCGAGGAGGGCGATCCTCCCCACCTCTTCCGTGCCGGCCGAGTACACCAGGTCTCCCACCTGCTGCCCCTTGTACACCGGGGCGATGAGGGGAGTGCGCGCGAGCACCGTGTAGGTGAGCTTCGCGAGCTCCTCGGGGCGCGCCGTGAGCCGTACCGGTCCCGCTGGTTCGACCGGGATCTCCCTCACCTCCCCCTTCCAGACCCGCGCGGCGGGGAGCGTCGGCGCGTAAAGGTCGACGGTGGTGAAGCTGCGAAAGCCCCAGGTGAGGAGGGCCATGCTGTCGTCGGTCCGGTTGCGCGCACCGTCGGTGAGCGAGCTGCCGGGGACGCCCAGCAGCACGGCGATGAGGCGCATGCCGCCGCGCCGCGCGGTGATGGCGGCGGTGAAGTTCTCGTCGTCCAGGTGTCCGGTCTTCAATCCGTCCACGCCGATCCCGTCCCATACGAGCCAGTTGCCGTTGTACTGCTTCTTTGTTTCCAGGAGCGCGCGCCGCACACCGGGTATGTTCTGCGGGAGGGGATAGTCGAACTCGCGCAGGGAGTGCAGCTCTTCCAGTGCGCCGGGATGCAGATCGATGTAGCGCCGGCAGAAGTCGGCGAACTCGCGCGCGGTCACCCGGTTGTTCTTGCCCACACCGGCCGGGTCTGTGAAATGCATCGTCGAGTATCCCATGAAGCGCGCCTCGTCGTTCATCATACGGACGAACTCCGATGTGCTTCCCGCCACGTACTCGGCAAGCGCTGTGGCCGCGTCGTTGCCGGACGCGATGGCCACGCCCTTCATCAGCTCCTCCACGGTCACGATCTGCCCGGGGCCCAGGTTCATGAGAGTCGAGCCGGGCGCCTGGTGGTCCGCCCACGCGTTGGAGGAAAGGGTGACCACGTCGGACTTGCTGATGGTGCGGTCGGCCAGCTTCTGGTAGACCACGTGCAGCGTCATGAGCTTGGCGAGGGAGGCGGGCACCATGGGCTGGTCGGGGTTGCTCTGGTAGAGGACACGGCCCGACGTCTGGTCGATGAGGATCGCCGAGCGCGCCGAGAGGGCCAGAGGCTCCTTCTCGGAGCGCATCACCGTCTGCGGCGGGCCGGCAAAGAGGGGGGCTGCAAAACAGGCGGTGATGAGAATGAGCGTGGCGATGCGGCCAGGCCCGCGAGGGAACCTCAGAAACTCCTCCCAGTGACGGGGCAATGTTTACCGATTTGGGGCCTCTGTGTAAAGACACGGGGGCCCCGTCGAATCCGTGATGGGCCTATGAGCCTGTACCGCGTTGGCACAACCGGCACTGACAGGCACGGCCCTCCATACCGCGCTCCGCGCGGCGTGCGCTATGTCGTGCCCTCATCCGTGCCGGATCGGATGCGGATCCTGATCTCATCGCCCGTCTCGGGCTGATCGCGCGGCGGCACCACGAGGCGCAGGAGCCCGTTGTGGAAACGCGCCTGCGTGCCGGCCTGGTCGAACTTGTCGGAAGGGACGTAGTAGCGCTGCTCCTCGATGTCCTTGAGCTTCAGCCGGCGCTTGAAATACTGCACACCCTCGTCATTCTCCACCGGCGTCGGCGCCTTGGCGGAGAACAGCAGGTGATCGCCGCGGAACTGGATGCTGATGTCCTGCTCTTCGAATCCTGCAAGGGCGAGCTCCACGACAAGCTTCTTTTCCCGGGTCAGATAGATCGTCGCGGGCGGATACATGTATGCGGGGTAGTAGTCGGGGTTTCCGAAAGGGCCCTTGCCGAA
>JBEKXR010000542.1:0-2985 GCA_049511935.1 Spirochaetia bacterium
ATATCCTCATGTGTGTCTTTCTTATGCCCGTCTGGGGCATGAGCGCCCTGCTACGATTGGACTACCATCTGCGCACTCCGAAGTTGCTGCGGCTCTTCCGCTGCCCTCAGCAGAAGAAAGTCTTCGTTTCGGATACCACCATCGCACGAGTGCTGCGCTGGATTGATCCACAACAGTCCTCTGAGGCTCTCTTTGCTCCCTGCTCGCTGCTCAACGCCAAGGATCTGTTGCAACGCCGGCCGATAGCTGGCGGGGATCCTTTCGGATGTCGCCGTGACAACCCTCGCCTCCGGTGATGCCCAACCCGGGCTGCGCCACCTGCGTCTTCTGCGCTACGCACCCATCCCGTGGGCTATCGATGCCATCTCGGCCCTGCAACCTCCCCGGCTGCCACGCACCGATGGGGAATCTCTAGGGCGTGGCCTTCTCACTTTCCCTGGGCTACGAAATGCGTTATGCTGAGAGAAGCACGTTTCGATTCATGGCTGGAGTCATCCGAATGGGTTGTACGCTGACCTCGTGTGCCCCACTTTTCGCCGCCGTTTTCCTGTTTGTCAGCGCGATCGACGGCATGCCTGATGCCGACGCGCCCCCCGGGGCGGGGAAGATGATTCGGGTCGGCTTCTCGCAGACTGACAACCTCAATCCATGGCGGGTTGCGGAAACCAACAGCATTCGGAAAGAAGCCGAGGGCAGGGGATGTGCACTCCTCTACCGCGACGCCGGGGCCTCGGTTCAGAGGCAGATCGAGGACCTCGCCTTCCTGATCTCGCAGAAGGTTGATTACATCATTCTGGTGCCGCGCGAGTTCGACGCGTTCGGACCGCAGCTTCAGGCGGCGCGACGAGCCGGCATCCCGGTGATACTCATCGATCGAGGCGCCGAAGGCACTCCCGGACTGGACTATGTGACTCTGATCGCTTCGAACTTCATCCAGGAAGGCGAGCGGGCGGCGGAATGGCTCGTACAGAAGACCGCAGGGAGCGCCACCATTGTGGAGCTTTCGGGAACCGTCGACTCTACCCCTGTCATCGATCGTGCCAAGGGCTTCCGAGAGGTCATCAGTCGGTATCCCCGCATGAAAATCGTTGCCTCCGAGTCGGGTGACTTCCTGCGGACGCAGGGACAGAAAGCCATGGAGGGCATCATCCTGAGGGCGGGGAGGAGCATGACCGCTGTCTTTGCACACAACGATGAGATGGCCATCGGTGCCATCCAGGCCTTGAAAGCCGCAGGCATGGTGCCCGGCAGGGATGTCATCCTGGTCTCCATCGACGGAGAGCGCGATGCCCTGAAAGCCATCGTGGCAGGCGAGCTCGGAGCGTCGATCGAGTGCAACCCCAGGTTCGGCCCCAAGGCATTCGACGTCATCGAAGCGCTTCGAAGGGGCGAGGAGATCCCGGAAAGTATCGTAATTCCGGATCACTTTTTTGACAAACAAGATGCCCTCGAATATATCGACAAGGCGTTCTGAACCCCCGTTGGAACGGGTGCGGGGCAGCGTTCGGGACGTCCTGAGCTCCCTCTCCATGCGCACGAGGATCCTCCTTTTTTTCATTCTTGTTTCCACGCTGACGGTGCTCCTGGTCGGCCTTACCTTTTATCGCATCTCCCTCGCGGTGATCCGAACCAAGGCAAGCCAGTTCGACCGTCAGATCATCGAGAACGTGACCGAAAAGATCGACGCCCTCCTCGGAGAGGCTCTGCAGACCGCGCATATGATCGCCAACGACCCGGCAGTCCAGGCGACGCTGCGCCAGTCTCAGGATCCCGACATCGGCCACCGCTACTCGAAGGAGCTGGAGCTCGACACGCAACTCGCCTTCATCCAGAGCTATACGTCGGACATCTTCTGCGTGTCTGTGGTCGGGGGGAACGGCAGCGCGTACAGGTCCGCCTTCTATACGGTCAAAGAGGAGGATCTGCGGACGAGCGAGTGGTACCGCACGATCGTGGCATCTCGCACACCGGTCTGGTTCGGCTCCCACGACGGCGCCTTCGCCGTGGAGACCACCGGCCAGCCGCTCATCTCCGTCGGAGTGCCGATCATCGACAAGGCAAGCGGGAATTGCCTGGGCGCCGTCGTGGCTGACACCGAAGTAGAGCTGATCCTCAACACGATCCGCTCCCGACTGGGAGACACGGGCTTTATCTTCATCGTGGACGCTCATCACAACGTCATCTCGCATCCGGACAACCTCATTACCTCCGAGAGGGAATCCGTCCTGCGTCGTGCAGCGGAAAACTTCACACGACATGGCGACGTCTCGGCCGCCCCGTCCCTCAAGGAGGAGTTCCTCTTCTTCTCGAAAGCTTCGGCTGTCACGGGATGGAGCATCATCGGAGCGATCCCCATGAAGGAGCTTACCAGGGACACCACGTCCATCGGGACCACCATCAGCATCCTCCTGCTCGCCGCCTGTCTCTTCGACGTCCTGGCCGCTCTGTATTTCGCCGGCACGATAGCAAAACCGGTCAAACACCTCATGCTCCTCATGAAGAAGGTCGAAGAGGGAGACTTCTCCGTGGAAATGAAAGCCTCCGGGCGTGATGAGATCGGACGGCTCGCGGAGAGCTTCACCGTCATGGTCGAGCGGATCCGCGATCTGATGAGACGGGTGCATCAGGAGCACCAGAAGCTGCGCGCCGCCGAACTCCTCGCCCTGGAAGCCCAGATCAATCCGCACTTCCTGTACAACACCCTGGATTCCATCATCTGGCTTTCCCGTGGGGGAAGAACCGCCGACATCATCCGTCTTGTCACGGCGATGACCAAACTGTTTCGCATCGGGATCAGCAGTGGCCGCGAGATCATCTCCATCGGGGATGAACTGGAGCACGTGAGGAGTTATCTCACGATCCAGGAGATCCGCTACAAAGACAAGATGGACTATCACATCGACGTACCCGTCGAGCTGCATCATCACCGGATTCTCAAGCTCACCTTGCAGCCCCTGGTGGAGAACGCGATCTACCACGGGATAA
>JBEKXR010000543.1:0-2979 GCA_049511935.1 Spirochaetia bacterium
ATACCCGACACACTACCCACGTACAACAGCTTCCGCCCAGCGTTCGCATCATCCGTGAGAAGCACGCCCTCGAGGGTCGGATACTGGGTGTGCTCGGGCACATGCGTAGGCGGAGCGGACTGCAGCTGATACTAGCCCTGCCGGAAGGCGGGACAGCTTCCGTCCCGGCGTCGTGGACGGATCTGGAAAGCCCGGCCGCCGCCGGGGTGAACCAGAACCACCGAGGTCGCACCCTCGGATCAGCGGCCGACTTGCTGCACACCCGTAGCGTTGTGGATGCTCTCTTGCGTCCGCTGGACAGCGAGCATTCGTGTCCAGCGGCGGAGGAGGGATCCAATGCAACTGGAGCTTCTGCAGTCGCCCGAGAGACCGCGGGTCTGGGAGCGTCTGAGTGCAGAGCATCGAGCGATGCTGATCAGGGCGCTTGCGCGCCTCCTGAGAAAAGCTGTCCATGCGGAGCCGAGGAGGGACACCAATGAGCGATAAGGTCACAGCCAGTCACCTCCGCCGCCTGGCGTACGTCTACATCCGCCAGTCGACCCTGAAACAGATGCAACGAAATCGTGAATCCGCGGCTCGTCAGTACGGACTCGTCGAGCGGGCGACACGGTTGGGCTGGAGAGCCGATCAGGTGCACACGATCGATGACGACCAGGGACTGTCCGGTTCGGGCACGGCACACCGCAAAGGCTTCGAGCTCATGGCATCGGAAGTGGCCCTCGGTCGCGCCGGGCTCATCCTGGCCATCGAAGTCTCGCGCCTGGCCCGCAACAACACCGACTGGTATCGGCTGCTGGACTTCTGCGGCATGACCGACACCCTCATCGGCGACGAAGACGGCCTGTACCATCCCGGTCTGTACAACGATCGGTTGCTGCTCGGGCTCAAGGGCACGATGTCGGAGGCGGAGTTGCACGTCATCCGAGCGCGCCTGAACGGAGGAATCTGGAGCAAGGCCGCGCGAGGACAGCTGCGCCGTGCCCTGCCCATCGGCTTCGTCTGGGGTCAGCAGGAAGGACAGATCCTGCTCGACCCCGATGAGGCCGTCCGCGGGGCAATCCGCGCCATCTTCCAGAGGTTCGCCGAGATCGGCTCCATCCGCCAGGTGTGGATCTGGATGTGCGCCGAGAAGCTGCGGCTGCCCAACCACCGTTTCCTGGGCGCCCCGCTGCGTTGGATCCCGCTCAGCTACCACGCGGTGCGCAGCATTCTGGACAATCCCATCTATGCCGGAGTATACCGCTACGGCAGGACGCGCCAGGAGCGCTGCATCGACCAGGGCGGTCGGCTGTCCATCCGCAAGCGGGTCCTTCCTCCCTCGGAATGGCAGGTGGTGATCCCCGATCACCACGAAGGGTACATCGGACGCGGAGACCTATGAGATGAACCGCCGGCGCATCAAGGCCAACGCCCGGGTCGAGCGCGAGCAGGCCGGAGGCGCCCTCAGGGAGGGAGCGGCGCTGCTGCAGGGACTGGCGCGCTGTGGACGGTGCGGGCGGAAGCTGAAAGTAGTCTACCAGGGACCGAGCGGCTCGCCGGCCTACGAGTGCCCGTGCACGGTTGTCGTCGATGCAGCTCCTCAGGTCTGCCTGCGCGTCGGTGGGATGCGGATCGACCGCGCGGTTGCCGATGCCTTTCTGGAAGCGATCGCTCCCGCGGGGATCGAGGCCGCTCTGGCGGCGGAATCCGAGGTGGAGGCGGATCGAGAAGCGGTGATCGGGCAGCTTGCGCTCCAGGTCGAACGCGCTCAGTACGAGGCGGATCGCGCCGAGCGGAGCTACCGCAGCGTGGAGCCGGAGAACCGCCTTGTGGCACGAACCCTCGAGCAGGAGTGGGAGAAGCGGCTCACCGAGCTTGCTCAGGCAAAGGGCCAGCTGGAGGAGAGTCGCCGGGTGCATGCACATTCGCTCTCGGAGGCCGAACGTTCACAGCTGCGCCGTCTGGGCGCCGACCTTGCCTCCGTGTGGTGGGCCCCGACGACGAGCGATCGCGACCGCAAGGAGCTCCTGCGCACCCTTCTGGAGGAAGTCTCGATCGATATCAAGCGCGGTGAGAGCACGGCAGGGCTGACGATGCGCTGGAGAGGCGGGGCGATCACGGAGCTCGACGTCGTTGCCCGGCCTCCGCGGGTGCCTGTACTCCGAACCGACGAAGAGACGATCGGGCTGCTGCGACGGATCGCACCCCACTACTCCAACGCGACGATCGCCGCGATCCTCAATCGACAAGGGAGGCGGACCGTGAACGGCCAGCCCTTCACGGCGGAAGCCGTCCGGTCTCTTCGTCGCTCCTGGAAGCTGCCGGACTACGCGCCCGGCCCGCGACCCGCCGATGGCGAGGTGCTCACGGTCAAGGATGCCGCCAAGAGGCTCGGCGTTTCGGCAAGCACCCTGCATCGGTACCTCAACGACGGCATCATCGTGGGAGAACACCTGACGCCGTGCGCTCCCTGGCGCATCCGGATCACCGAGGAGCTTCGAGCCCGTTTCCTCCAGGAAGCTCCGCAGGGATACTTGACCATGTGGCAAGCCATGCACGTTCTGGGCATCTCGCGCCAGACGGTGATGCAGCGTGTAAAGCGCGGAGAGCTTGAAGCGCTCTACATCAACCAAGGTCGACGTAAAGGCTTACGCATCAAGGTGTTGGACAATCAGATCGCTCTCTTTGGCACCACTCCGGCAGAGGAGGTGTAGTGTGAGCATCAGTCCAATCCTTACTTCAAGCAGAACACAAGCCTGTGGAGCTCCCCTGATTTCATCACACAGCTCACCCAGTTCATTCCTCCCTGGGGTGTGCGACTCATCCATTACTACGGCTTGTACTCTTCACGATGCAAGGCACGGTGGCATCGCCTGCCTCATATCGCGTATGTCCCCCCCCAGGGCTGGAAGGAGAACCACGCGGGAGTGGTCCCGACAGCCCCAGTCGCCGGCAAGCCGCAGACTGTGCCGCATGCCGCATGCCGCTCATCATGGACAC
>JBEKXR010000544.1:0-2970 GCA_049511935.1 Spirochaetia bacterium
CGAAGGCGCTGGATGCCTTCAAGGCGGCCGTCGCGTCCAAGAAGGACTTTGCCGACGGTCACTACATGGTGGGTTATCTCCAGCGAGACAAGGGAGACACTGCCGGCGCCCTGGAAGCGTTCAAGCTGGCCGTGCAGTACGCACCCGACAACGCGGGCTACCTACGTGAGCTTGGATCCGCATACATGGCCCGAAACGACTTCGCCGGCGCCGAGACCGCCCTCGGCAAGGCTCTCGTGCTGGATCCCGAGAACGCCGTCGCCAACTACAACATGGCGTCCGTGAAGATCAAGCTTGGAAAGGCCCGGGAGGCGCTCCCCCTCGCCCAGAAGGCGGTGGAAAAGGACAACGGCTCCGCGGCCAGCACCTACATCCTCGGGCTTGCAAGCGACAAGCTGGGCAGCGTCGATGACGCGGTGAGGTACTACGCGATGGCCGTGCAGAAGGATCCAAAGTTCTCCCCGGCCCTGATCGACCTCGGCGCCCTCTACGACAGTCGCGGCATGCCGGACAAGGCCCTGCCCCTCCTCCTGGCCGCACAGGACATCGTCCCCGACTCCTACGAGGTGAACAACAACCTCGGAAACGTCTACCTCCACCAGCAGCAGTACGACGACAGCATCACGCATCTGTCCAAGGCGCTGGCGATCCAGCCCAACTCCGCGGTCACGGAGTACAATCTCGGCCTGGCGTACGCGGAAAACGGGCAGACAGAGCAGGCGAAAACGGCCTTCGTGGACGTTCTCTCGAAGGACCCTTCAAACATGGACGTCTACATCAAGCTCGCGCGGATATTCGTGAAGGAAGGCAACAGCAAGGACGCCAAAGACCTGCTGACGAAGCTCCTGGCGAAGAACCCGAAACAAGCGGTGAAGGACGAGGCCCAGAAGCTCCTCGATCAGCTCTAGGGCACGCCGCGCGAAGCGCGGCATGCAGGATAGTGTCCGAAGGTTTCAACCGTGCCCATGCGGGAGATGGACAACTTCACGCTGGGCGAAGCCCAGCATACACGATCGTGTCGAGCGGTTCCCAAGCGTGCCCATGCGGGAGATGCAGCGTTGCCCGGGGCCGCGCCGCGCGCCGCGCGCAGCCCGGCACTACTTGGAGTCGACCGGCCGGTCTACGAGCCGCAGAAGGCTTTCCTCCCTCAGCTCGTGCCAGATCGGCCGGCCGTGCGGACACCGCGGCACGGTCAGCTGCAGCGCCTGCGCGCAAAGCTCACGGGCAGTCACCGGGTCCACAGGATCACCTTCCTTCAACGCCAGCCGGCATGCGGCGGTGGCGAGCAGGGAATGCCTCCACCGCTCTCCCCCGACCCCGCGGACCATCTCCACCAGGTCGGCTTCAGGAAGAGGCTTCAAGTCCGCCGCTAAAGCCGACACTTCCATCGCGCGGGCGCCGGCGCGCTTCAGCCCGATCCCGATCTCCTCGAGCTCCTCACGCGCCTCCATCAGCCGCCGCTCTTCCTCGTCGGTGACGTCGAAGCAGAGGGGAAAGAGCATCTCCTGCATCGCCGGCGCCCGCGCGGCGAGTCGCTCGTAGAGTATCCTTTCGTGCGCGGCGTGCTGGTCGAGCACGAGCATCCGCCCGGGCAGCTCGAACACGAGAAAGACGCCGAACACCTGGCCCAGGAATCGTATTCCACCGCCGGCGCCTGACGCCGGACCAGGAGGGTCAGGCGAGAAAGAAAGCGAAAAGATCGGCCGTTCCTGTTTGCCGTGAAATCCGCTGGCCACTCCGGAGGCACGCGGCAGCGTCTCTTCGGGATTTGGTGCCCGGGGCTCCAGCATCTTCCGCACCGCGGCGACGACGGCGCGATGGACGTCGGGGAGGTTGCGGAAGCGAACTTCCTTCTTTGCCGGGTGGATGTTGAAATCTACGAGCGAGGGGTCGATTTCCACGAACACGAATGCCGCGGGGTGCCATCCTCCCGGCACGTAGCCAGCGAAACCGAACTCCGCAGCCTGAAGCAGGGCGAACTCCGTGACTCTCCGCCGGTTGACAAAGCACTGGAGGAGCTTTCTGTCACGCCTCCTCAGCTCCGGACTGCCCGCAATGATCCGGACCGTGAATCCCTCCCCTCTCTCCGAGGCTTCCGCGAGATGGCGCGGGTCGAGAAGGTGGTCATACGCGCGGGCAATCCGCTCGACAGGTGCCGCAGGCGGAAGCGATTGCTTCACCTGGTCATCAGAGAAAAGCCTGAATGAGACGCCGGGGTGAGCCACGGCCCTGTCGACGAATATCGACCGGCAGAGTCCTGACTCCGCCGAGGCGCTCCTCAGGAACTTTTTCCGAGCCGGGTAATTGAAGAAGAGCTCCGACACGTCGACAATTGTTCCCCTGCGGCCCAGTGCCTTCTCCAGCGCGACTTGTTTTCCCCCGCGCACTTCCAGGCGATGAGCGGGAGCGCCGGCGTCATTGCAGCTCACCATGACCATCCGGCTGCAGAGGGCGATGCTGGACAGCGCCTCCCCTCTGAACCCGAGGCTGGTGGCATGCTGGAGGTCGTCCTCCGTCTCGATCTTTGACGTCGCGTGGGGCTGCGAGCAGAGGGCAAGGTCTGCTTCGTCCATACCCGCCCCGTCGTCCACCACGCGGATGCGCGAAAGGCCTCCGCCTTCGAGATAGACGTCTACTGACAGCGCGCCCGCGTCGATCGCGTTGTCCAGGAGCTCCCTCACAATGGAAAACGGCCGGTCGATGACCTCGCCGGCCGCGATCTTGCGGGAAACTTCGTCCCGTAGGATCCGGATCTTCCGGGACTGAGGGACACTTTCCGGCATGCGCTGCCTACAGGCGGATCTGCATCTCTATCAACAGCGACGCGGTCGTCCCCGGTATCAACCCCCCGTTGTAGACCAGGTTGCCGAAGGGATCGCGCGCGGCCACAACCGAGTATATCAGGGAAACGTCCATGAGCGGGCTCACGGAATAGTTGATCCGCGCGCTCACTACCGTGTTCGCATCATA
>JBEKXR010000545.1:0-2967 GCA_049511935.1 Spirochaetia bacterium
TCTGTCCACGAAACAGGTACATTCTGAATATGCAAGGCAAGACCCTCTCCGAGTTGGCCCACAACGCATTTGATGAAAGACGCCGCCTCGTCGCTCCCCTCGCGGGGTTTCCCGGCGTGGAGATGATCGACAGCAACATCAAGATTGCCCAGCAGAACTATGGCGAGCACTACAAAGCCATCCGCAAGCTGGTTGACACGTTCCAGCCCGATCTCGTGTTCCCGCTCATGGACCTTGCCGTAGAGGCAAACGCGCTGGGTCGCTACACCATCTTTCCGAAAGCCGACTCGGCCACGGTTCCCAAAGACCAGTTCAGCATCCTGGAGCTCGACCGCCTGAAGCAGATCAACATCACCTTCGACAGCCGCCTCATGGGGTACGTCGAGATGATGAAGCTGATGAGTGTGACTCTCCCTCCCGGCCTCCTGAAGGGTGGCTACGTCGTGGGACCCTTCACGCTCGCCGGGCTCATGATGGGCGCCGAGGACGCCGTGATGTCGACGGTCCTCAACCCGGAGACCCTGCACACGCTGTGCCACTTCACCACGGAAAGGATCCAGGAGTACATACAGCTCCTGATCTCCGCCGGGGCGGACGTGATATGTCTCTTGGAGCCCACTGCCGTGATGCTCAGTCCCGAGCAATTCTCCGAATTCTCCGCGATCTACATCAGGCACATTACAACGAGCTTCAAGTACAGCGGGATAAACTTCGTCTATCACACTTGCGGCAATACCATGCACCTCGCGCAGAAGATGGCCCGTTCCGGTGTCGACGGCCTGAGCCTCGACTCGCGGGAGGTGGGTGTCGATCTCGCGGCCGTAGCCCGCGGCGTTCCCGAAGACGTTGTTGTCATCGGTAACATCAACCCGGCAACCACCATGCGCTTCGGCTCGCCGGCCGACGTGCGGCGGGAAGTGAACGCGCTCCTGGGGGAAATGGAGGGACAGCCCAATTTCGTCCTCAGCACCGGCTGCGACCTGCCTCAAGAGACTCCGACGGCGAACATCCGCGAGTTCATGGAGGCCGGAAGGGCTTGGAAGAGGCGCTGAGGTGGGGCCCTCGGAGAGGCGATAGGACGGGAACCATTTCATGGTGGTACAACCGCATTCCAGCCTGCAGCAGGATTTGTTACACGATTGGCTACAATGACAGCGGGTAAAGGGCCGCAAAACCGTACCCGCGCAACCGACGACGAGCTATCCAAGTTGTTCCAGCAAGTGAAGTTGTACGAAACCGTCCGCTGCGAATGCGTGTCCAGGCTCGCCTTTCAAGCTGTGGGTCGCCGGTTCGACTCCCGCAAGGCTCAATACATCTTCGGCGTGCATGCACTTCGCGGCATGGCCGTGTTCATTTCCTGTTGACCGATTACGAAGTAGAGTATACATTTCGTAACAAAGAGCCACAGCGGACGACGGGGAGGAACATCTCCTAGATCAGCAACAACTGGATTCACCCGGTTGAAGCCTGCGGTTCAAATCCAGGATTGGCACTGATTTGATTTCTCTTCGCCGAAGAGGAGCATGGATGAAGGTCAGCTTCCATACAGATGCATTCAACTCGGCGGCCTTCAGCTTCGAGAAATGTCTCCAATGGGCACGAAAAAACGATGTTCACTTCATCGAATGCGGCCTCATTGAAGGAGTGTCATGGATCCAGGGGCTCGGTTACTTCCCCCATGTATCTCTCGCCGATGATCCGCTGCTGCTCTCGAAGAAGATGGAGAGCTACGGAGTACGCTTCTCTCAGGTCGACGCGGCGTATCCCCTCTCGGGAAAGGACGGACCCTATTTCGGCGTTCCATATGTGCTGAAGACGTTCCCCTGGGCGCGAATTGCGGGGGCGCCGAACATCGCGACCACCGATGGCCTTCTGAAGCCGGAGGGGCTCACGGATGCCCAGGCGATGGAGCTCATGAAACAGAGCTATGGGGCGATCGTGGAGATCGCGGAACTCTACCGGATCAACGTGAACATAGAGATTCATGGCTACTTCACCACCCGACCCGACATGATCGCGCGGATGCTCGACTTCGCGAAGAGCGACTACTTCGGTCTGAACCTGGACACGGGCAATTCCTTCATTGCCGGCCAGGATCCGGTCGAGTTTTGCCGGCGCTTCCTTGGCAAGATCAAGCACGTCCATGTCAAGGATGTCTCGGAAAGTCTCGCGGCGGCTGCGCGGGGAAAAGAAACTGGCATCGCCGTCAGCCAGTGCGCCATCGGTGACGGCGTGAACGCAGAGAACATCAGGAAAGTGCTCGGCCTGTTACGTGACAATGGGTACGGCGGCGTGTTGAGCATGGAATGCGAAGGCCAGGGAGGCCCTCTCATCGAGAAATCCCTCGGCTGGTTGCGCCGCACGCTCAAGGAACTCGGCATCCCTGAAGAACGCTGATTCTTCAGAAGAAACTCCAAGGAGGTGTCTCATGGCAAGACGATTGCTCTTCGGACCAAAGGTCTTGGCGATCGCGTTCGCCGTCTTCGCGCTGGTGGTGGGGGACATGGTTCTCTTCGCCGCGCCGGCGGGCAAGCAGCTGGTGTATGGGTATGTCACTCCGGGACCCGACACCTGGTACAAGCGGGACGTCGATGGGTTCGTCTTTGCGGCGCAGCGTGTCGGAGCGAAGGTGATCGTGCTGAACTCCGATTACAACGCCGAGAAGGAGATCGCGAACATCGACTCTCTGATCAACCAGGGAGTGGACGGCATGTGCGTGTTCACCTTCAACCAGAACGGGGCGAACATCGCTGCGAAAAAGTGTGCGGCCGCGAATATTCCACTGGTCGTCACGGATAACGTCGGTCAGGTATTGAAGTCAGGCTACGACATCGTCGGTGCGATCGATTTCGACTGGAACGCGATGGGCAAGGACGTTGCCCAGTACATCGCAAAGACCTACCCCGGCGAGAACATCGCGGTCATCATGGGCCTGTTCGAGCACGTGCCGGTACAGATGTTCCGGGC
>JBEKXR010000546.1:0-2966 GCA_049511935.1 Spirochaetia bacterium
TATATGGAGCAAGGCGCTCATATCGGACGGGGCATGCAGCATGGTATGCGCGTACATGTCTTGGATACTTCTTGCTGGTGTCGCTGCGACCGTCCTGCTTGGATGGGGGTGGGCGGATTCGGTCGCTGCTCTTGGATTCGTTTGGTTCATCACGCGTGAGGGACTTGAGGCGGTAAACGATGCTCGTGGTTCAGATGAACACGAAGAGGTAACGCCGCACGATTGACTAGGAATCATGGGGCGTCCGTCGGAGTCCTTCGTTCTGGTTGTTGGGACACCTAAGAGGCTATGGTAAAACAATGGAGGGGCCGGCCGAATCGACCTCGCAGGACCTCCATATGAACACTCAAGAACCCTGGGCGTGGTGTGTTGGAGATTTCACCCGTCCGGGCGGCGCTTCTTGCCTACCGTGACGCCTCCTGGAGCCGTCGAAAGGCGTCGGTGCCCTTCAGCCTGTCGTTGCTCTGCGCGTAATCAAATGCTGTCTTTCCGTCATCGTCCTTGGCCTTGGCGTCCGCGCCTGCCTTCAGGAGGGTGGTGATTACCTCGGGTTTCTGATTGCACTTGCGGTCTATATCAGCACGGTCTGCCATCCTTGTCCCGGCCTTACTCTCGGGCGGAGAGTTGACTGCTATTTCTCTTACTTATGCCTTCGTAGCGAGCGTATTGTTTTCCTCCACCCGCTCGACGGTGAAAGAGACGGAAGCGGGCAAGGCGACGCCTCCCGCCACCTGGACGGACTTGAAGATACCGCTGGGCACTACACAGCCCGCGCAGCAGCCTGTGAGGTGGGTACGTCCGGCTGTTAGCACAACACCCTCAGAACCGTCGCCAATCTCCTGGTAGGCATCGATCGGGACCGTGAGTGCTTCTGCAAGCCTTCGGATTTTCTCGCAGCCGCTTGCGATTTCCAGCTTCACCATCTGCATGTCCTCAGAACGAGCTGCGACCGTAGTCTGAAACCCGCATATCCCTGCGTTGATCGATGTATGGATCATGTGCTCCTCACGAACTCTTTCAGGATAGTCAGCGGAGGGAAAGCGATCGCTTCCGAATCGCACTGGTGGGAGCAACTGCTGCACCCCACCACGCACTGAAAAGGCTTGAGCACCTTCGGAATGTTCGCCTCGTCATCCCAGCCATATACCCCGTGGCTGCAGAACTCGAAGCATTTGCGGCAGCCGACACACTTGGCGGAGTCCACCGTAGGATGCCAGGGTATTTGTTCCCGCGGCGTTCCTTTCCACGTTCCATAGTTCGCCATAAACTACGCTCCCTGGATGAGTACTTTGAGCTGCTCCACTGTGGCGCTTTTTCCCTGGAGCACTACCTTGCCATCTATTACCAGGGCCGGGGTCGACAAGACGCCACGCTGGATGATCTGCTGGATGTCAGTCACCTTCTCCACATCCGCTTGAAAGGCAAGCTCGACGAGCGCCTTCTTCACGTTCTGCTCCACGCTCATGCACTTCGGGCAGCCCGTGCCCAACACTTCGATCTTCATTTCCGGTCCCTCCTCTTGATTGCGATCTCAGAGTCCACTTACTACAGAACGATGTTGAACAGATATCCGACGATCAGGATGCCGATCCCGACTACGCCAACGAACGTGGCGATGAGGGGCAACTTCAGAACCTTCCGCAAAATCACAACTTCGGGGAGGGACAGCCCGATTACCGACATCATGAATGCGAGCACAGTCCCCAGCGCGGCGCCCTTCTCAAGTAGGGCCTGCACAACAGGGATTATCCCGGCCGCGTTGGAGTACATGGGGATTCCAATCACAACCGCGAGCGGCACCGACCACCAGGCTCCCTTGCCCATAATGGAGGCCATGAGTTGCTCGGGGACATAACCGTGGATGCCTGCGCCCACGGCGATTCCGGCAAGCACGTAAGGCCAGACCCTGCTGACGATATCCTTCACTGCATCACGGCCAGAAGAGACACGCTCGGCCCAACTCATCCTCCCCTCCGTCCCGGTCGCTGAGGACGCAGGCGCCGTGGCGTACACCCAGTCTTCCACCCAACGCTCAAGGCGGAGTTTCCCAATCACCCATCCTGCAACCATAGCGATGACAAGGCCCGTTCCAAGGTAGAGACCCGCCACCTTCAAGCCGAAAAGACCGAATAGAAGAACCAGCGCCACCTCGTTGATCATGGGAGCGGCGATGAGGAAGGAGAAAGTGACACCGAGGGGGACCCCCGTCGTGACAAACCCGATAAATAGCGGCACCGCCGAGCAGGAGCAGAAGGGAGTCACCACTCCCAACAGGGAGGCAAGGACGTTTCCCGCAGTCTGTCGGCGTCCAGCGAGCATTCGTCGAGTTCGCTCCGGGGTGAAGAAGGAACGAACGATTCCCACCCCGAAGACCACCACGAGAAGGAGCATCAGGACCTTGGGAGCCTCGAAGACGAAGAATGCAAGGGAGGAGGCAAGCCTGTTGCCTGCAGACATTCCAAGCGCCCAGTAGACCAGCCAGTTGGCAAAGCGCTCGAGGTTGCTGTACGCGAGCCACCATGCAGCGGCTGATGCAAGGACAACAAGAATCCACAGCAGCCAACGCCCCGCATCGGGTCGTTTTGTTGCTTTTCGAGCGGCAGGGTGCCGCTGGACCTCGCTGCTCATTGCATCCTTTCTTTCACCCGGCCGCTGGTCGAGTCCGCCGAAAACAGCTTCTTTCCGAACCACAACGAGACATTGACAAGCCCCAGCATGACGGGCACTTCCACCAACGGGCCAATGACCGTCGCAAAGGCGACCCCGGAGCCTATCCCGAACACCGCCACGGCCACGGCGATGGCCAGCTCGAAATCGTTGCTCGCCGCCGTGAGCGCAACGGTGGCCGTCGGCTCGTAGGCGGCCCCGAGCCTCCGCGACAGGAAGAACGTGATGGTGAACATGATCACGAAGTACAGGGCAAGAGGTACTGCCACGCGCACCACGTCGAGGGGGAGCTGAATGAT
>JBEKXR010000547.1:0-2956 GCA_049511935.1 Spirochaetia bacterium
TGTGGGAGGTGATCTCGGTGGAATCGGCGCGCGCCATGCTCTCGTGGATGGAGTCGGCGACGCTTCCTGCCGGCACAGCCCACCGGGCAGCGGTGGACGGCGTGCGGATTTCGGCAAAAACGGGCACCGCGCAGGTGGCCAACTCCCGTACCGGGGCCTATTCCGACAGCGATTTCACTGCGTCCATGATCGGCATTTTCCCCACCGACGATCCCCGCCTCATAGTGTACGTTGTCGTGCAGAACCCCCGGGGTCAGAGCTACTACGGATCCCAGATCGCCGCGCCGATCTTTCGCGAGGTGGCGGTGAGCCTCATGGACAAGCTTGGCATTCCCCGCGCCGGGACCACGTTCCCGCAGGCGGATTCCGCATCGCCGAAGGCGGAATCTGTTCCGCCGGCGCAGTCCGGATCCGCATCGCCGAAGGCGGATTCCGCATCGCCGAAGGCGGATTCCGGCGCGGACATCGGCTCTGCCATGCCCGACCTTCGGGGAATTCCGAAGAAGCTTCTCCTGCCTTTGCTGCTGCGGAAGGACCTCGCGGTGACCATCAATGGCAGCGGGTACGTGGTCACCCAGGATCCTCCGCCCGGCACCCGGATCCAGGACGGCATGAAGATCGACCTGGAGCTGCGGTGAGCCTTCTCGAAGGGAACATTGGAGCGCTCTCGGCGCGTCACCCGGATGCCGCGGAGGCGCTCGCGAAGGCACCCGCGGAGGCGTCGAACATCGAGATACTCGACACCCCTTCGGGGGCGCCCACGGCGAGGCGGGACGGGGTGTACCTCCACGGGAGGCACGATCCGGCCCGCGACGCGGCCAACCAGGTCCGGCGCGAGATCGACAGCACCTGCACGGCGGTCATCGCCGTGGGCTTCGGCCTGGGATACGGTGCGGAGGCCGCACGGCAGGCCTTTCCCGCGAAGCCGCTCCTCGTCGTGGAGCCGGATTCGCAGGTGTTCCTCGCCGCTCTCGCCTGCCGCGACCTCCGGCATTTCCTGGAGGACCCGGCTGTCCGCCTCCACGTCGGCGCGCAGCCCGAGAGCCTGCCCGCCGTGCTGGAGACCCTTCCTCTTGCCCGGCCCGGGTTCCTCCGTCTTCGGCCGGTCCTCCATGCGCGGCCCGGTACGTACCGCCCCTCGGAGGAGACGATTCAGTCCTGGCTCCTGCGGCGCGACATCAACGTGAACACGTTGAATCGGTTCGGCCGGCTCTGGGTTCGCAACCTCTGCCGGAACATGGGAGAGTTCCTTCGGTGCCCGGGCGTGACATCTCTTCACGGGATCTTCGACGGGCTGCCGGCCCTCGTGGTGGCCGGGGGGCCGTCGCTGGACGAGATCGCGCCCCGGCTCTTCGAGCTTCGCGAAAGGATGCTCGTCGTGTCGGTGAATACGCCCCTCCGGGCCTGCCGCGAGCGGGGGGTGGAACCGGATTTCACGACCGTGGTGGATCCCCAGTACTGGGCGTCACGCTCGCTGGATTGGACACTCGCGCGCGGGGGGGTGCTGGTGGCCGAGCCCTCCACCTGCCCGCGCGTTTTTCGCCGGGAAGAGGAGCGCTTTTTTCTCTGCAGCTCCCTGTTCCCGCTCGGCGAAACGCTCGAGACCGCCGTCGGAGAGAAGGGGAAGCTTGGTGCGGGAGGCTCCGTTTCGACATCGGCCTGGGACCTCGCGCGGCTCCTCGGAGCCCGGCCCCTGTACGCCGCGGGGCTGGACCTGGGATTCCCCGGCATGCGAACCCATTGCCGGGGCGCATACCCGGAGAGCATGTGGCTCTCCGCCGCGGATCGATTCTCGCCCCTGGAGAGCAGCTCTTTTCGATCGGTGCGGGATATCGGTCTCTTCCCCACCCGTTCGACAGGCGGCGGCAGCACGCCCACTGACCGCAGGATGCTGCTCTACAAGTGGTGGTTCGAAAATCAGCTCCGCATGCGCCCGGATCTGCGCTCCTACACGCTGTCCACGGAGGGAATCGCGATCGAGGGTATGCCGCTTGCGCGGATGGACGATGCGCTTGCCCTGCCGGTCGTGAGGCCCGAGATCGAGCGGAGGATGTCGAAGGTCAGACGGATCCACGAGGCCCAGGCGGGATCAGGGGAAACCCGCGGAAGGCTCGTCGGCGCGATCGGGGAGCTGGGCGGGCAGCTCGCCGAGCTGGAGGCTCTCGCCCTGCGGGGAGGGGCGCGCAACCGCGAGCTGGGGGCCCTCCTCGCGGACCACCGGGACGCCGGGGCGTGCATCAGGGACATGGGCGAGATCGATCAGGGCATCCTCGCGGTCTCCGCCCGCGGCATTGCAGGCTTTCTCATCCAGTCCGTCATCCACGGGATCACGGGCGAGGGCGAAAGGGAGACTGACCCGGAGGAGGTCGTCTCGCGCAGCGAAGCGATGTACGCCGGGATCGCCGAATCCGCGGCGTGGCAGAGGGGGCTGCTCGAGCGTGCCGTCACAACGCTGCGGCGTTCCCGCTGAGCACGGGCGCCCGCCGACAGGATACCGTCCGAACCTTCACACTTTCTCTCAAGGTTCTCCGGGATTCGCCGATCTTCTCTGGTGAGGATTCGTTCCTCTTTCCATAACACGGTATGCGCTCGACGTCCAGGCATACCGTTTTTTTTTCCCTGAAGACTATGACTTCAAAGCTTTATCGATGGCCGAGAGGATCCTCTCGGGCTTGAACGGCTTCACGATGAAGTCCTTCACTCCCGCCTTGATGGCCTCGACGATGAGATTCTGCTGGCCGAGGGCCGAGCACATGATGACCCGCGCATGCGGGTCTATCGTGAATATCTTGCGCATCGCCTCCAGGCCGTTCATGTTCGGCATGGTGATGTCCAGCAGGACGAGGTCGGGGCGCAGGCTCTTGAATTTCTCCACCGCCTCCAGGCCGTCCGCCGCCTCGCCGGCGATCGTGTAGCCCCTCTCGGTGAGGATTTCCTTCTGGATCATGCGCATGAA
>JBEKXR010000548.1:0-2951 GCA_049511935.1 Spirochaetia bacterium
CAGTCCGTATTAGGTATTTCCTTTGCAAACGGGCGTTTGTGGCAGTATAGGAAAATCTCTATACATTGCGAGAACCCCTCCCCGTGCCTTAGGTCCGCTTGACGACTGCCCCACCGGGTTCTACACTGGATGCCGGGAGGGGGGGATGCTTCAGTTCTATTTTCTTTCGGTCGCCGCCAATTTTCTGGCCGGCGCCACCCTCAGCGCGGACTGGATGTCGGACAGGTTTCCTTCCCTGGCAGGAATCCTCGGTGCGCTTTCGGCACGGCGGGCGCGGATGATCACGGGACTGGCGGCGTTGCTCGTGGGGCTGGGCACACTGTTCGTGCCCGCGGCGCCACCGCTGATCCTCGGTGACCTCTTCCCCAGCGTTGTCGGTATCGCGGTCGGCATCGCCCTGCTGTTCGAGGTGTTCAAGCAGGAAGCGCTCTTCCCGGGAGAACAGGCTGCCCGGGACGACAGGATCGTTAAGGCGCCCGTGGCGTACCGCACCGCGCTCGGCGCGTTCGCTTTTGCCGCGGCGATCCTCCACTTCTTCCTTCCCGAGCGGCTGTTCCTCTAGCACGCCGAAGGCGTGCGAAAGGGGCCCCAGGCGAATGTCACGGAGTACCGTGCCCGCGGCAGCTGACTGCCCCCGCACGGTGTACCGTGCTCGGGCAGGCAGCGGGAGCCTGGGGAGCTTCCGTCAGCTATTCCTTCTCTTCGGCCCTGGCAGCCTGGGCCGCCTTGATCACGTCCTCGGCGATCCGGCCCGAGATCGGGCTGTAGTGATCGAACTCCAGCTCGAAGGATCCCGTGCTCGCGGTGAGCGCCTTCAGGTCGATGGCGTAGCGCATGAGCTCGGCCTGGGGCACCTGGGCCTTGATCTCCAGGATCCCGCCTCCGATGGGGTTCTGGCCCAGCACCTTCCCGCGCTTGCCGCTGAGGTCGGAGAGCACCGCGCCGAGGTACTGCTCGTCGACGAACACGGTGAGGTTGCAAATCGGCTCCAGAAGGACCGGCTTGGCGTTGCGCACGCACTCCCGGAAGGCCTCGCGTGCGGCGAGCTTGAAGGCGAGCTCCGAAGAGTCGACCGGGTGCTCCTTGCCGTCCACGATCCGCGCTTCCACGTCCACGACGGGGTAGCCGGCGAGGCCGCCCGATTCCATCGCCTCGATGATTCCTTTCTCGACGCCGGGAATGTATCCCTTCGAGACCGCGCCGCCGAAGATGGCGTTGGTGAACTTGTACTTCTCTCCGCGGGGAATCGGGTTGACCTCCAGCGCCACCTTCGCGTACTGGCCGTGGCCGCCGGTCTGTTTTTTGTGGGTGTACTCCGCTTCGGCCTTTCCCTGGATCGTCTCCCGATAGGCCACGCGCGGGATCTTCGTCTCCATCTCGATCTTCTGGTTCTCGCGGATCTTGTCCAGGATCATGGAGATATGCAGCTCTCCCATGCCCGAGATGACGGTCTCCTTGGTTTCCTTGTCGTACGAGAGGAGGAATGTGTGGTCCTCTTCCGTGATGCGCTGCAGCATCTGGTTCATCTTGTCCTCGTCCTTCTTCGCTTTCGCCGTGATGGCGAGCGAATGAACGGGCGTGGGCAGCTCGAGGGGGGGGTACACGGTCGGAGCGTTCGGCGCGTAAAGGGTGTCATTGGTCCGCAGCGACGCGCTCTTCGTGAACAGCCCGAGGTCTCCGGCGGCCAGCTCGGAGGTGTCTTCCAGCTTCTTGCCGAGACAGGTGTAGACCTTCGTGATTTTCTCCTTCTTGCCTTCGCGGGCGATCAGCAGATCCACATCCGCCGAGATCTTCCCCGACATGACCTTGAAGTAGGAGAGCTTGCCGGTGAACTGGTCCATGGCAGTCTTGAACACGAAGCAGGACGCGGGCTCGGATTCGGAAATTGTGCGCTCGACGTCCTTGCCATCCGGCGTCTTTCCCCGGGCGACCCCTTCGGGCGACGGCGCTGCACACGTGATGAAGTCCAGAAGGCACTGGATCCCCGCGCCCGCGAGACCGGCGCCGCAGAGCACAGGAAAGAGCTTGCCGGCCTTCATGCCGCTGGCGAGGCCCTTCCTGACCTCTTCCGGCGAGAGGTTCCCTTCGGCGAAGAACTTCTCGATGAGGGAGTCATCACCCTCGGCGGCGCTCTCCACGAGCTTCAGCCGGGCGGCGTCGACGGCCGCCTTCGCGGCGTCGGGAATAGGCGCTTCCCTGCCCCCGATCCATGCCTTCAGGTCCACGAGGTCCACCACGCCGGTGAATCCCGGCCCGGCCCCGAGGGGAATCACGACGGGCACGAAGCTCGCCTTGAACTTCTCCGCGAGGTCCGCAACGATCCGATCGAAATCGGCGCGCTCCTTTTCCATCTTGTTCACGAACACGAAACGGGGCATCTCCAGGTGAGTGAGCCGCCGCCACAGCTTGATTGTTTCGATCTGCACCCCGACGTCGGCGCCGACGACCAGCACGGCGCAGTCGGCCACCCGGAAAGCGGCCACGACCTCGCCAACGAAGTCCGCGGACCCCGGAGTGTCGAGGATGTTCACCTTGCGGTCCTTCCACGTGACGTGGCTGAGGGAGGTGTGCACCGAGATCTTCCGGGTGATCTCCTCCTCGGTGAAATCGCTGACGGTCTTTCCGGCTTCGACCCTCTCCGCCTTCGGGATCGCTCCTCCGGCGGCGAGCATCTCCTCGACGAGCGTGGTCTTGCCCGTCCCGCCGTGACCGGCAAGGGCGACGTTGCGCAGCGAGCGAGTCGGAACACTCATCCTGTGGCTCCTTGGTGGAAGAGGATAGGGGTCAACAGTATTCCGTCACCCCGTTTTTGTCAATAAATTCTCCCTGCGAGCTATTTGCGCTGTGACCTTTATCGAAGGCGCGTGTGCGATAGGCGTACCCTTCCGAATCCGCGATTCTGGATCGGGAGGACGAGCGTCAACCCTGGCGGCGTTCAGCTCGGCTCCTTT
>JBEKXR010000549.1:0-2938 GCA_049511935.1 Spirochaetia bacterium
ATGCCGGCGTCACGGCGTCATACGACGAGTCGCCGCTGGAAAGCGCAAGTCCCATCTTCTCGTACAGCGTGAGGTAGGGAAAATCCACGACTTCGACCTTGGCTCCCGTCGTGGCCTCGAACTCCTTGGCGTACTCCTTGGCCGCATCCGCGTAAGTCGCGGAGAAGTACAGGACCCGAATGCTCCTGCCGGCAAACTTCTTCTGGCCAATGGCGGCCCCCGCCACTACCAGAAGAAGCACGAGCAGCACAGTGATGATCTTCCGTGTCTTCATGATTCCTCCTCTGAGTAGTCTTTAGAACTGAAAGGGACTCGTCGTCCCGATCTCCCTCCTTTCGTGGAACCAATTCTATATTATGTACTCCTCCAGTTGTCAACACTTTTGTGATTGAGCAAAGAGATTTTGTCAAGTTTCGGCAATATTCGTTGACAGGTGAATATGAGAAGGGTACAATTCCGGCCTCTTCAATGAATTTTTACGCTTTTAATCGCTTTCAGGAGTGATGGAGGGGAAGAAATGACAAATCGCCGCATCGAACAGCTCAGCAAGGAGTTCAAATCCGCGCTCCTGGATGACACGATTCCCTTCTGGCTGAACCACGCAACCGACATGCAGTACGGGGGCTACACGACCTTCCTCGACCGCAAGGGCGACATCTTGTGCCCCGACAAGCCGATGTGGGTCCAGGGACGGATCGGCTGGGTCATGGCGCGCCTGTGCAACGACATTGAGAAGCGGCCGGAGTGGCTCGCCGCGTCGAAGCACGCCGTGGACTTTATTCTCGGGCACGGGTTCGACACGGACGGCCGGGTTTTTTACTCGGTCACGCGTGAAGGCACACCCCTGCGGAAACGGCGGTACCTGTTCTCGGAGATCTTCGCCATCATGGCGTTCGCCGAATACGGCAAGGCGGCGGACGACGCGGGGTCACTCGAGAAGTCGAAACAGCTCATGAGGTTCGTGCAGGATATCTACGCAAAGCCCTGGAACGCGCCCGGCGCGCTCGAGCCGAAGGTCTTTCCGCAGACCCGGCCGATGCGGGGTCATTCCATGGCGATGATCCAGATCAATACGCTGCAGATCCTTCGCCAGGCCGATTTCTCGTCGAGTCCCCTCCCCTATGACCGCATGATCGATGCACAGATCGACGAGGTCTTCCGGTACTTCGTGAAGCCCGAGATGAAGGCGCTCCTGGAAACCGTCGGGCCGAACGGGGAGTACCTCGGGGACATCCCCGAGGGACGGTGCGTGAACCCCGGCCACGCCATCGAGACGGCCTGGTTCATCATGGCCGAGGCGAAACGCCGCGGCGATAATGCTCTGCTCGCGCGCGCGCTGGAAATCCTCGACTGGTCGCTTGTCCTGGGCTGGGACGAAAAATATGGAGGCATCCTGTACTTCGTGGACATCGAGGGCAAGCAGCCCGTACAGTACGAGTGGGACATGAAGCTCTTCTGGCCGCACAACGAGGCCATCTATGCCACACTTCTCGCCTGCTCCCTCACGGGGGAAAAGAAGTACGAGGCCTGGTTCGAAAAGATACTGCGATGGACAATGAGACGCTTCCCGGACAAGAAGTATGGAGAGTGGATCGGATACCTCCATCGGGACGGCACCGTCTCCCACGACCTGAAGGGAAACATGTGGAAGGGAGCCTTCCACGTTCCCCGGATGCAGCTGTACTGCCACGTGCTTCTGGAGGAGATGCGCGCAAAGCACGCGGGGTGACGGACCCCGCGGACCGGCTCCCGGGTCAGCCCGCCGCCGTTTTCGGAAGCTGCCGAGCTTGCCGCACAAGCCTGCGCCGCGCGGCCTCAGCCGTCCTTGGACGTGAACAACTGCATCCAGAACCGGTCGTATTCCCGCCACTTCATGAAGTTGATACCCCAATGAGGGCTGGCTCCGGTCATCCAGCAGCTCACCCGTCCTCTCTCAATCTCGCGATCGGCGAGAAGTGGAAACCAGGCGCCGGAGTCCTCGATTTCAAAGACCTTCAATGACCGCCGACGCGCCGCGAGCGAGCCTTGTTTCATTGAAGCCCAGATCGCTGCTCATGTTTGCTCTCCCTCCTCGAATTGGAGGGTACGCTTCGGCAAACCTGCTGGCAACTGACACCCCGCCCGGCTCTCTTGATTCCGAGAGCTGAGGACGCTACCGTTGAGACATGAAGGCGATCCAGGTTCAGCGTTTCGGCGGCCCCGAGGTCATGGAGCTGCGGGACATCCCGACACCGTCTCCCGGTCCGGGCCAGGCGCTCGTCCGACAGTCGGCAATAGGGGTCAATTTCATCGACATTTATCGACGAACCGGCCTGTACCAGGTGCAGCTCCCCCTGATCCCCGGCATGGAAGGGGCGGGCACCGTGGAAGCCGTCGGGGCTGACGTGAAGAGCCCCCGGCCGGGCGACCGGGTGGCGTACGCAAACCTCCCCGGCGCATACGCGGAGCTCGCGCTCATCCCCGCCGACCGCACCGTGACCCTCCCCGGACGGATCACCTTCGAGCAAGCCGCGGCAGCGATGCTCCAGGGCATGACCGCCCATTACCTCGTCTTCGACACCTGCCCGCTGCAGAAGGGTGACGTGGTCATCGTCCACGCGGCCGCCGGCGGCGTGGGGCTCCTTCTCGTGCAGACCGCCCGGATTCGCGGCGCGACGGTGATCGCCACGGTCTCAACGGTTGAGAAGGCCGATCTCGCCCGGAACGCCGGCGCGCACGAAATCATCATGTACACCGAAAAGGATTTCGTTGCTGAAGTGAAGCGTCTCACCGGCGGCAAGGGAGTGCGGGCGGTATTCGACTCCGTCGGGAAGGATACGTTCATGAAGAGCCTGGACTGCCTCTCGCCGCGCGGGATGCTCGTCTCCTACGGCCAGTCCAGCGGCAAGGTCGAAGGTTTCGAGCCCCTGATTCTCAGTGCGAAAGGCTCCCTCTACCT
>JBEKXR010000550.1:0-2936 GCA_049511935.1 Spirochaetia bacterium
TCGGCTTCCCGCTCCTGGGGCCCGGAGCACGGGTCGTCGGTCCGATCACGAAGAGCGTTCCCCGGGACGACGAGGCAAGGAAGGGCAATGGCGTGGAAGAATGCCTCGGCTTCCCGGATCCTGTCCTGGGCTACGCGGAGAAGGTCTTCTTCCACACCCTGGCAGGGCGCACGGACGGCGGCACCTTCATCTCCCTGATCAACCGCGACACGGGGGACGGCCAGCCCCTGGGAATCGCCATGCGGTGGAGCCGCAAGGAGCTGCCTGAGTTCACCGAGTGGAAGATGCCCGCCAAGGGCTTCTACGTCGTCGGCCTGGAACCGGGGAACGTCCTGCCTCTGGGCCGGGGAGCACTCCGCCAGCAGGGCGCCCTGCCGATGATCGAGGGCCAGGCATCGTATGACGTCACCATCGACGTCGAGATCCTGGATTCGATATCCGAGATCGACGCGATCGAGAAAGAGGCGCGAAAGCTGGCAGGGACGTAGAGTCGGAGGCTCTCAGCGCCTGGAGGCGTCGCCCAATTCGGCAACCGCCCCGATGACCCGCTCCACATCGTCGTCGCTCAGCGAGGCCGAAAGCGGGAGGCTGATGCAGGCCCGGGAGCATTCCATGGCCGCAGGGAAGTCGTCGGGCTTCAGCCCGTACCTCTCCCGGTAGTACTTCATCGTGTGGAGCGGGATGAAGTGCACCGAGACGCCGATTCCCTTCTTCTGCAGCTCCTCGATGCATTGGTCCCGCGTGATGGCGAGCTTCTTCTCCCTGATCCGGACGATGAACAGGTGCCAGGCGTGATTTTCCGTCCAGGTGGGGAGTGTGAGGAAATCCAGCGCGCTGAACGCCGCAATATACCGTCGCGCGATGGCCTTTCTCCTCGACAGGAACGACTCCGCCTTCCTGAGCTGCACGCGCCCGATGGCCGCCGCAATGTCGGTCATGTTATACTTGTAGCCGGCCGCCACCACGTCGTACTTCCAGCTCGCGCCCGGCTCCGTGTAGCGGTTCCAGACCTCGCGGTCGATCCCGTGCAGGCGCATGATGCGGATGCGCGCAGCCACGTCGTCGCGATCCGTGGCCACCATGCCGCCTTCGCCGGTGGTGATCGTCTTGGTCGCGTAAAACGAGTAGACGCCCGCGTCGCCGAAGGTGCCCACGTAGCGGTCCGCCTGCCGGACGGGAAATGCGTGCGCGGCGTCCTCGATCACGGGGATTCCGAGCTTCACGGAAAGGTGGCGGATCGCCTCCATGTCACAGGGAAGACCTGCAACGTGCACGGGGACGATCGCCGACACCTGCCGGCCCGCCGCCGAGAGAGTTTCCAACGCTGCTGCGAGCTGTGGCACGTCAATGTTGAGCGTTGCGCGATCGATGTCCACGAAGACCGGGTCGGCCCCGAGGTATCGCACCACCTCCGCGGTAGCAGTGAACGTGTACGGCGTTGTCAGCACGACGCTTCCCGGCCTCACGCCGAGGGCCTCCAGTGACAAGTGCAGGCCCGCGGTGGCCGAGTTCAGCGCCAGGGCGTGACGCGTCCCGACTGCCTGGGCGAACTCTTTCTCGAACGCCGTGGCGACCTCGCCCGTGGTGAGCCAGCCGGAACGAAGGACGGCCAGGACGGCCTCCTCTTCCTCGTGGTCCAGGGACGGCCGCGAAAACGGGACCGGGGGAATGGGGGAAGTGTCACTCAAAAGGGACCTGCCTCAGAACTCCGGCTCGGCGCCGGACGGGCCGATTCCGGGTATCACCTCTTCCAGAACGGCGCGCAGGACGCGGCGGTTGCGGAAGACGTGGGGGGATTGCGGATCGTGGAAGCAGATCGGGCGCAGCCTCTCGAGAACAGACATGATCCTGCCGTTGATGAGGGTCTTGCGGCGCAGCTTCAGGATCCGGGCCTGCTCGGTCGGCTCGGGCGTCTCGGTGTCCGCGTGCAGCTTCTCCAGGAGCTTCTCGCCCCTGCGCAGCCCCGTGTACACGATCGGGATGTCCGTGCCCGGCTCGAACCCGTGGAAGCGGATCATCTGTTCGGCCAGCTCCCTTATGGAGACGCTCTCTCCCATGTCCAGGAGGTACACTTCGCCGCCGCAACCTGCGCCGCCGGCCTTGAGCACCAGGGAGGAGGCCTCGGGGATGGTCATGAAATAGCGGCGCGTCTCGGGATGGGTCACCGTCACCGGACCTCCCTTGAGGATCTGCCTCCTGAAGAGGGGAAGAATGCTGCCCCGCGATCCCAGGACGTTGCCGAACCGGACGACCAGGAAGTGGCGTCCGTTCTTTCCCTCGCGCAGGACGATTTCCTCGGCGAGAAGCTTCGAGGCGCCGTACACGGAGCTGGGCTCCACCGCCTTGTCGGTGGAAATGAGAACGAAGCGCTCCACCCCGCTCTTCCGCGACGCGTCGACGATGTTCTTCGTGCCGAAGACGTTGTTCTTCACCGCCTCCACTGGGTTCGCTTCCATCAGGGGCACGTGCTTGTGCGCCGCGGTGTGAAACACCACTTTCGCCTTCGTGCGGGAGAGAATGAAGTGCAGGTACTCCCGGTCCTGGATCTCCCCGATGATGGGAACGATCGTCGCCTTCTCTCCGACACCTTCCTCCTGGAGGAGGTGCAGCTCGCGCTGGATCTCATAGATGCTGTTCTCCCCGTGGCCGAAGAGGTAGAGCCTCTCCGCCCCGCCCTCCAGGAGCTGCCGGCAGAGCTCGGACCCGATGCTTCCGCCCGCGCCGGTGACGAGCACCCTCATCCCCCGCACGTACGCGAGGCTCTTGCGAAGGTTCACCCTGACAGGGCTGCGCGCGAGGAAATCCTCGGGGTCGATCTCGCGCGCCTGGATGAGGTGGGCCTCGCCGTCCAGGATCTGGGCGATGCGGGGGACGATCCTGATCCGGGCGAACTTCGCACGGCGGAGGATCGCGTAGATCCGTGCCAGTTGCTCCCG
>JBEKXR010000551.1:0-2915 GCA_049511935.1 Spirochaetia bacterium
CGGAAGCTGGATGGTGTACCCGAGTGCGGCGATTCCGCGGGGAACGATGGAAATCTTCTGCACCGCATCCGCGCTTCCAAGGCTGTGCCCGACTACCGCGTGCCCCGACTCGTGGAAGGCGACGATCTTCTTCTCGCGGGGGCTGATGAGCCGCTTCTTCTTCTCCAGGCCCGCCACCACGCGGTCAATGGCCTCGCTGAACTCATCCGGGGTGACCTCGGTTTTCCCCCGCCGAGCCGCGAGGAGTGCCGCCTCGTTGACGATGTTCGCGAGGTCCGCCCCCACGAAACCCGGGGTGCGCTGGGCGATAAGGTGAAGGTTGACCGACGCGGAAAGCTTCACCCCCTTGGCATGTACATTCAGGATGGCTTCACGGCCCACGAGGTCCGGCCGGTCCACCACAACCTGCCGGTCGAACCGCCCGGGCCGCAGCAGCGCGGGATCCAGGATTTCCGGCCGGTTGGTGGCGCCCATGATGATCACGCCCTTGCGGGTGTCGAACCCGTCCATTTCCGTGAGGAGCTGGTTCAGTGTCTGCTCGCGCTCGTCGTACCCGCCCATGGGGCTGTAGCCGCGGGCCTTCCCGAGTGCGTCCAGCTCGTCGATGAAGATGATGCACGGGGCCTTTGCGGAAGCCTGGGAGAACAGGTCACGAACACGTGCGGCTCCGACGCCCACGAACATTTCCACGAACTCCGACCCCGAGATGCTGAAGAAGGGCACTCCCGCCTCGCCGGCCACGGCCTTCGCGAGCAGAGTCTTGCCGGTTCCCGGTGCGCCGACGAGGAGAATGCCTCGCGGGATCCGGCCTCCCAGCGTCTCGAACCGCTGAGGGGTCTTGAGGAAGTCGACGACCTCCTGCAGCTCCTCCTTGGCCTCGTCGATCCCGGCAACATCGCCAAATGTGATCCGCTTCGCCCCCGTGTCCGCGACGAGCCTTGCCTTGCTCTGGCCGATGCTCAGCACGCCCGGTCCGCCCGAGCCCATGCGCATCATGAAGAAGTTCCACAGGGCGAACATGATGCCCACCGGCAGGATCCACGAGAGGATGCTCCCGAGGAAGGATCCCTGCGTCCTGCCCGTGAATTTCACTCCCTTGTCGGCGAGCTGCTTCGCCAGGTCGGGCTCATCGACACGCATGGTGTGAAAGGCCGTGACCTGCCCGGACGGGCTGACCATTGTGCCCTGAATGTCCGTGGGCGACACGGTGAGATCCTGCACCTTTCCCTGCGAAAGGGCTTTCTTGAAGTCGCTGTAGGCCACGTCGGTGGACGTCCCCCCGCCGATAAACCACTGCAGGCCGAGGATGAGGAGGAGGCCCGCCACCACGTAGAAGATCGAGAATTGGGTTTTCTTGTGCTGATCAGGATTCATAACGGTTTCTTTTCCGCGACGCTCCCGGAACAGCGTGGAACGTGCCTCTCAACCGGGCAGACTCCCGCGGCGGCCAGACGGCCCCTCCGCGTGTCCCGCACCCTGACAAATGCCCGTCCTCCATGGACGGTCCGCTTTCTCGGAGTCATCGCGTCTCCGTATTCAATTTACAGACGGCGCACGCGCAAAACAAGCGCCCCTCTTCCGGCCTCCACAGCGCCCGACATTGACACGGCGGAGCGCGCGGGAGTAGAAAGGCGCAGGAGGAAAACGCGTGAAGGTCCTGTTCACCGGCATCCAGCCCACGGGAGACATCCACCTGGGCAACTACTTCGGGGCGATCGCCAACTGGGTGCGGCTTCAGCACGAGTACACCTCCTACATCTCCATCGTCGACCTGCATGCGGTCACGATTCCGTACGAGCCCTCGGAGATGTCGGGCCGCATCATCGAGCTTGCCACGACCCTGTACGCCTGCGGCATCGACATGGAAAAGACGATCCTCTTCGTGCAGTCGGAGGTGCCGGGGCACGCGGATCTCACCTGGATGTTCAACACGATCACGCCGCTGGGCGAGCTGGAGCGCATGACGCAGTTCAAGGACAAGCGGGACCAGTTCCGCGCTTCAGTCAACGTCGCGCTCCTCGACTACCCGGTTCTACAGGCGGCCGACATCCTCCTGTACAAGGGGGAAGTCGTGCCGGTCGGGGAAGACCAGGTCCAGCACGTCGAGTTCACACGCGAAGTGGCGCGGCACTTCAACTCCCGTTACGGCCCGACCTTTCCAGAATGCGAGGCCTTGCTCACAAAGACTCCCCGCGTCCTGGGGCTGGACGGGGATTCCAAGATGAGCAAGAGCAGGGGAAACACGATCGGAATACTGGAGACGCCCGAGCAGATCTGGGCCAAGGTCGCTCCTGCAAAGACGGATCCCGCGCGCGTGCGCCGCACGGACCCCGGCACTCCCGAAAAGTGCACGATCTGGTCGTATCACCTGCTCGTCACGAAGGATCCGGAGCTCACCGAGATCCACAATGGGTGCACCACAGCCGGCATAGGGTGCATTGACTGTAAGAAGCGGTTCCAGGCCAATCTCATGAAGGTCCTGGATCCCATCCGTGAGCGCCACGGCGCGCTTGCGGGAAGCGGGAAGAAGATGGTGGAGGGTCGACTCGAGGAAAATGCCGCAAAGTGCCGTGCCGTGGCGGGTGAGACAATCCGCGAGGCCAAGGGGAAAATGGGGTTGAAACAGGTATGGAAGATCGAGAGCTGAAAAAGGATGACCTGAAGGTCGATTCGCTCGGGATGCCGAAGATCCCCTCCCCGCTGGGCATGGGAAGCGCCGGGAGCGACGGTGAAGCGGATTATATGCGGGAGAACCGCACGGTCCTTTTCGACACGGACAGGGACACCCTGCTCGCCGCGGTGCGCGAGGGCACGGAGGTCCCCGCCTTCGAGATGGCGGGACCCCGGCGCACGATCTTTTTCGACCCTGCCAAGGTCAAGGCCGCGATCGTCACGTGCGGCGGGCTGTGCCCCGG
>JBEKXR010000552.1:0-2913 GCA_049511935.1 Spirochaetia bacterium
GAATGCGGGCAGGTGCAGGAGAACGAAAGCATTGCGCAGGATCGCCATGATCGCGGCCCCGAAAATCGCCCCGATAACGGTCCCGATTCCCCCGGAGAGGCTCGCCCCCCCGATCACGACCGCCGCGATGACGTCCAGCTCGTTGCCCTCCCCGGCGTTCGTTGCCGCCGTTGCAAGGAGCCCCCCGCTCATGATGCCCGCCAGGGCGCAGAGTACGCCCGTGGCCGTATAGGTGAAGAACTTGACCCTGTCCACATTCACCCCGGACAGGCGGGCCGCCTCGTCATTGGATCCCACGGCGTAGATCTGCCTGCCGAGCACCGTGTTCCCGAGGAACCACGAGAAGACCGCGACAAGGACGAGCATCTCCACGACGGGAAAGGGAACAGGTCCGAGGTAACCATCCCCGATGAAGTTCACCGCCGCGTCCCTCATCGGGATGTTGGAGGCAACGGTACCTTGCACGCCGGTGGCAAGCAGATAGGTCAGACCGCGGCCGATGCTCATCATGCCGAGGGTCGTGATGAACGCGTTCACCTTGACCTTCGTGATTACGAAGCCGTTGACCGCACCAAGGACGAATCCAAGAGCGAAGCCCAGGGCAGCACAGACCCAGGGGTATATCCCCGAGTACATGAGGCGCGCCGTGAACATCCCCGTGACAGCCAGGAGGGACCCCACGGAGAGGTCTATCCCCCCCGTGATGATGACCATCGTGACGCCGATGCACATGATGCCGATGGTGGACATGCCGCGCATGACGTTGAAAATATTGAGCGGCTTCAGGAAGTAGGGGCTCGCGAGGCTCATCACGAGGATGAGAACGATGAGCGCCAGCAGAACTCCCGCCTCCCGGTTGGCCAGCATGCGCCGCACCAGCGGGGCGGTCGTATCCTTCTGCAGAAGCTGGACGCGGTTCGGGACGTTCTCCACCAATACACTCCTTTCGGTGCCTGTCCAGAGTGCTTCTGCTACAGGCGCTCTAGAAAAGCATTTCCCGTGCCCAGCACCTGGGGATCGAACAACAGTATCAGGAACTCGACCTTCGGCGAGGCGATGAGCATGTATCAACTCGGCCCATCGGACATGATGTCTCCAAGTGTCGCAGCCGTCAAGCGTTGATCTGGGTGCGTTGATCTGGGTGCCCAAGAGAACAGGCGTACTGCAGTCGCGTACGTGTCGGCGCGATGGGGGCGGCGGGAGTGACGGTGGCGGCGTGTCAGTGTATGATTGGGAGGATGAAGCGCGTGTAAGACGCAGAAAGGAGGTGCGTACTATGTTCCACCCCGACCATGGGGGAGAATCATAGTATGCGGCGATGGACGTGGGCAACACGGCGGCGTCGGTTCCGGCGCCGGATTCGATCCTCGTCGGCTCGGACGACCGGGGATGGTACATCACTGCACGCGGGAGCGTCCGCGCCACCCTCTGTTACCCGCTCCGCGAAACCCTCCTCGCGCGGCTGGAGGAATCCTCGGACGTGCCGGCCGTATACGTCGATCTCGCGCAATGCACGTATATGGACTCCACCTTCATCGGTCTGCTCGTCGCCATCGACAGGAGACTCCAGAAGGGTTCAGGCGGCCGGCTCTACGTCATGCAGCCGAGTCCGGAATGCCTCGATCTCTTCCGACAGCTGGGGCTCCAGGACTTCCTCGTGATTGACCTCGCGCCGACGCAGCCTCCCCCCGAAATGAAGGAGCTGGCTTCGGCCGCCGACAGGCCCGGGGCAGAGTTCGTCCTGCGCGCCCACGAGGCGCTCATGGAGACCACGGAGGAGGCTCGAAAGAAGTTCAGCCTCCTCCGAGACGAATTGGAGCGCAAGCTCAGGGAGGGGAGACCTCCCGGAGATACTCACTGAGGATCAGGGACGCCGCAATGGCATCCACTTTCTCTTTCGAAGAGCGTCGGTGTTTCCCGGTTTCACGCAGGATTTCCTCCGCGTCCCGGCTCGACCATCGCTCATCCTGCAGTTTCACGGTCACACCGTCTGCCTCGAGGGCCTCGGCGATCCTGCGCGCCCTGGCGCAGCCAGGACCCTCGCTGCCATTGGCGCTCAGGGGAAGCCCGATCACGACGAGCGAGACGCTGCGCTCGGCGCAGAGCTCTTTCAGGTTTTGAACGAGCGCCCGTTCGGAAGTCATCGGAATCGTTGCATGAGGCGAGCTGATGATCCGCTCGGCATCGGACAGTGCGAGCCCGACCCTGCGCGCGCCCAGGTCGACTCCCATCGCACGCCCCGGCGGGATTCGGGGGCCTTTCGGCAACTGGGCGCCCTCGGGCGGGCCTTCCCGCACCTACTGGCCCCCCGAGGTCTTACCCTGCCTCTTCATGATCTCCTGAACGACATCGTCGGTGATGTCGATTTCGGGAATCCTGTAAAGGAAAAGGTCCCGGGCATCGGTGTCGATGCGGATGATCAGAGCGTATCCTCCCGTCTCCGCCACGTACTTCACGACGGCGTAGATCTCCTGGAGGACCGGCCCGGTCATCAGCCCGCCGAGCTGCTGCATGAGGATGGCGCCTTTGACCCTCTTGTACGTGTCCAGGTCTTTCTGGCGATCGGAGATGGTCTTCTCCAGGGAAAGGGAAAGGGACTTGTTGCCCGCCTTGTCGGCGTCCAGCTTCTGGCTCTGCAGGTCGGTGATGTCTTTCGTGCGCGAGGAGATCTCCTTGTTATAATCCCCCCTCGCCTGATCGTAGTCGCGGTAGCCCTTCGTGTCCTTGTACGCGGTGAGAAGGACCTTGGTGAAGTCGATGATGCCGACCTTGGTGACCTGCTGGGTCTGGGCGGCCACCGGTGCCGCCAGGGCGATGCCGGCGGCGAGGGCAAGAAGAATCATTTTCACCGCGATCCTCCTAGAAGACGTTCCCCCCGAGGGAGATGACAAAGCTGAAGTTGAACGATCCGAT